>NVSP01000160.1 GCA_002732755.1 Phycisphaera sp. | reverse complement strand
CCCACGGCTACAAGAGATGGCCAGAACCTACTGACCCCGGCTCGCATCACGCAAAGACCTCGCCCGGTCAAACAGCTCGCTCTCGGCCTGGATCGCCTCGGCGGTGCCGGGCATCGGCAGCGCGGTCATGTCAAAGTGCCAGTCGAGTTTGGTCTTGATGCGCCACGGCGCTGCGATCGCAAAGAGATCGATCACCGGGTATTCCCAGATCGGCGCGACAGCTTCGCGCTCGGTCGCGATCGGCTCGTAGCCCTCGCGCTGGAGCCGCACATCGTACACGCCGAAGTACCGAAAGCCCGTCGTCACCGGCGTTCTGCCGATCTCTTCATCGTTGAGCACCACGAGCGCGCCGGGCGGCTCGGATGTGATCGTCACCGTCCGCTCAAGACAACCGCAAAGCATCGGCACACCAAGCACAAGTATCGCTGCACACCTTCTCATCGGCGCGTCGCCTGTCGTGGGCGGTCTTGCTTGGGTCGATTGTTCTTGGGTTCCATCGGCTTGTCATCTTTGGATGCGCTCGAGCGGCTGTTCGCCCGTGTCGCTGCGGGTGTGTAGTCCTCATCGAACTCGTCGCCACGAAAGAGCGAACCGAGATACACGCGCTTGACCATCTCGTCGTTGATGAGTTCCTTGGGCGTGCCCTCGGCGAACGCCTTGCCCTCGTCGATGATGTACGCCCGGTCGCACACGCGCAGCGTCTGCTGGACATTGTGATCGGTAATCAGAAACGCGATGCCCTGCTGGGCGAGTTTCTTGATCTCGGCTTGGAGTTGTTCGACCGCGATCGGGTCCACGCCGCTGAACGGTTCATCGAGAAGAATCAGCCTTGGCTGGGTAACGAGTGACCGGGCGATTTCGAGCTTGCGCCGCTCGCCGCCGGAGCAGGTGCGGGCCTGTTCTTTGGCTTTGTGTGTCAGCCCAAACTGCGCCAGCAATTCCGTCGCCCGCTGCTTGCGCGCTCTGCGTCCCAGCGGCAAGGTCTCCAGAATCGCCAGCAGATTCTGCTCGCAGGTGAGCCGCTGAAAGACGCTTGGTTCCTGCGAGAGGTAGCCCATGCCAAGGCGCGCCCGCTTGAACATGGGCAGGTCCGTCACATCGTGGCCGTTGAAGACGACCTTGCCCCCGTCAACCTCGATCATGCCGATGGTCATGCGGAAACAGGTCGTCTTGCCCGCGCCGTTGCGACCGAGCAAACCCACGACCTCGGCGTGGTCCACCGAAAACGAGACCCCATCGACGACGCGCCGGTCGTTGTATGACTTCTCGAGTTGGTGCGTCTGGAGCAGTGCCATGTCCGGCAAGTGTATCCGCAAAAAACCCCACGCAACGAAAACGAGCCGAGGGCGCAAGCCCTCGGGATGACCCGCTCAGATGGCCCGAGGGCTTGCGCCCTCGGCTCGTAGAAACGCCCTGCCTACACCAATCGAATACACATCGGGTAACGGAAGTACTTGCCCTTTGCCGATTGGATACCGCCCATGATCCCGCCGACTACGGCAAGGATGGGCAGGCCGATGAACAGGATCGCGCCGAGGCCGCAGGTGAAGATCGTGACAGGGATGAGGATCAGCCAAAGCAGGAGCAGACTAAWTCTGGAAGTTGAGCGCTTCCTTGCCCTGGTCATCGATGAACTGTGAGTCTTTGTTCTTAATCTGCCACATCGCAAGGGCGACCAAAGACGGCACAAAGAAYGAAATCCCGCCCGAAGCCACCACACTGATCTGCGCGATCAACGGCGCCCAGTGGCACCAACTCGCGTAGGTCCGATGGCTGTCCGTCAGCCCCGTCGCTGATGCGACCCCGGTCGCCGGATCGACGCTGTAGCCCTCTGTCGGACTGGAATTGTTCGGTACCGCTTCGTTCACACTGTGCCCCCAACTTTGCTCACTCCGCTCTTGATTCGGGATCGGGTGCCCGTGATTGCAGGCATCTTGAACGCAACTCCCCAAAACGAGCCCATCGCGCGAGCGAGGGGCCTTACCTGTGGAACCCTCATGCCCCCTTGCTCACGCAATGGGCTCGTTCGGGGTGTCCGTGTCGTCTTTCGATGCCTTCGAGGGCACCGGCGGGGCGTGGAAATCTTCRCCAAGRWARAGCCCGCACTCGGGGCAGCGCTCRGCACGGAAGTTGTCGAGGCTGTAACGGCATTTGGGACAAACACCGGTGAAATCCGGAAGCACTTTTTTTGCAAGATAGGGTGCCCCGCGCCAAAGAGCAATTGCAACCAAGCCCGCAATGACAGCCATACCACCCGATGACCCAAAATTTGGCTCGTAAGAGTTCCATCCGAAAAGCAGCATCACCAAATAATTTCCAAGTTGCATTAGTCCGTAATTAATGGCAATGTAGACCGCGACCAAGCGTATCACGATGATTGCCCACACACGGATCTTGATAAAATCGCGATCAATCTGTCGCATTAGAACTCCCAATCAACGGAAGCGCGAGTCGGGCTAGAAAGGGAAAGCCACACCAAACAACAATCGCGAGCGAGAGGGTTGATGAATGCTCAGGGAATATGCTATATATCAACGAATACAGATCATAATCACCGCTCGTATCGAGAATATAAAACAGCATAATGAATGTGATCTCGGCAATGCTTTTTATGAAGAGAAGAATGGCCAACAACCTTGCCACTGCCGTTATCACCACACGGCGGTAGAGCAGCCCGTAGGTCTCGCCTCGCTCCACAGTCACATCAATGCCCAAACAGATTCGTCTGCCCGAACATGCCCTTCTTCTCGAAGAACTCGATCGCTTCATCGACCGACCTGAACACGCCGTTGGCGGTTTCGGTGATAAACGGGCTTGGGTTTTTCTTTGGTTTCCAGACGACATAGACATCTTTGCCGTGCTCGAAGGCGTGCTGGAGTTCGCGTTCGACACCTGAGGAGAGGCCCGGGATGCCGCCGGGCAATTCGGGGACGAGGCTGACGATCATGTCGGATTGGTCGATGAGCTTGAAGTCGCGCATGTAGATCTGGCCGTCGATATCGCCCGCGATATCAAGGACTTCACGGGTCTTCATCGTCAGCGCCTTGGCGCCCGCCTGCGCTTTGGTGCCCGCTTCGCCGCCGAGGGCGTAGGGCTTGTGCTCGAAGAAGTCTTCGCCGGCCTTGGCCGCATCGACCGCGTTGTCGAGCAGCAGCTTCTCATCCACATCGCCCGGATCAAATGTAATAAAGTGCTCCGCAAGAATCTCGCGGAACCTGTCGATCTCGGCCTGCACATCCGGCATGCCCACGACATGGCTCATCGGGAAACTCGGGTAGACCTTGATCATCTTGGGCCGCGTCGTCAGGCGGAACATCGTTTTGTACGACGACTCGTGCCGACCTCGGCTCAATATCACAAAGTCCGACCCCGGCACAGCCTGACTCATCAACTCCGTCGCAAGGATCTCTTCTTCGCGCCAGACCATCAGGTCTTTGAGGTTCGCATCGACGACATGGTCTCTGTGCAGCCTGTCGTGGACGACCTCGATGTTGTCAACGAGGCACACGAAAAGGTCCGGCTTGAAGGCCTGGATCTGGTCAAAATCGAACGCGCTGAAGAGGCCATGACGCCAACGAAAAGTGGCGTGCGTGTTGACGATGACATTGGCTTGGCCCTTGCTCTCGGCGATCGTGTCCTTGAACGCGGCCCGGCGGAGCGAGTTGAGCCGACTCAGCGGCAAATCGAGAATCCGGCCTGCCTTGATGTCAGGCGCCTCGGCGTACATCTGGTCGCCGATATGAAACATCTGGATCGGCTCGCCCTGCTGGCCGGCAAACTGGGCAACCTCTTCGAGGAAATCCTTTTTATCCATCCCGACCTGACCTGTAAGAATCACTCGCATCGCAACATTCCTTCCGGTTTCTGTTTGCGGCACATCCTAGGAGCGCCAGATCGCGCATGTTTGGGACCGATAGCACAACTCTTTTGTTCGTAACCCTTTGATTTGCAGGCGCTTTGCTGTAGAGTCGGCACATAAGAAGAGGAACGACTATCCGCCGCCAATCGCCACGGGGGAGCGGGCCGACAACGGTCCGTGTGGCGAGCGCGGCTTATGTAACGGGCCAATTGTTACAGAGAGTTGCCGACGATGCGTACCGCACAACGAGTCTTGCTCGCCGGGGTCTTCTTGTACCCGGTCTCAGCCGCCGCCCAGCCGGGCGTTATCCAAGACTGCCCGATGTCGCCCTCGCCGGCAGAGGCCCAGATTATTCGTGATCGCATGCTTCTGGGAATATACGATGCACCAAGCCGACGGGGCCAGCCGGACATCTTTGTCCCCCTGACCATCCACATCATCCGCCGAACCGACGGCACCGGGGGCATCGGCCAAACCAGCATCGACCTCGCCATCGACGGCGCCAACGCGCCGTGGCTCGGCAGCGGCATCCAGTTCTGCACACCCGGCGCCACCATCTTCCACGACGACGACGACCTCTACTCCAACACCGACACCTTGGCCGAGCTCAACGCGCTCCGCCAACTGGACCAAGTTCAGAACACCATCAATGTCTACTTCGTCAGCAATCTCCGCATCGAGATCGGTTCACTCTGCGGTATCAGTTCCTTCACCACCAGCTCCGTCGATGGCATCGCCGTCGACTACGCATGCCTGCCCCACGCCGGCAACCCGTCTACCTTTCCCCACGAGCTTGCCCACTACTTCGACCTCTACCACACGCACGAACCCGCCTTTGGCACCGAATGTACCGACGGGACAAACTGCCTCGACGCGGGCGATCTCGTCTGCGACACACCCGCCGACCCAAATGTGCGGGGCGATGTGCCCCCCAGCACCTGCGTCTGGAACGGCTCGGACACGCCCACCTGTGGTGCCGCGCCATACACCCCGCCGACGCGCAATGTGCTCAGCTACGCACCCAGCACATGCAGAAATGAGCTGACTACGGAACAGTTTGCCCGGGCGCTGGCAACGCTCACGAATCTGCGGCCAGAACTCATCGCCAACGGCTGCGACCCGTGCCCAAATGTCGCCGATGTCAACAACGACGGCGTGCTCGACTCCACAGACTTCACCGCATGGATCACCGCATTCAACACCCAAGACCCAGCCGCCGACCAGAACGCCGACGGCAACATCACCCCCACCGACTTCTCCGCCTGGATCACCAACTTTAACGCCGGCTGCTAAACGCCTTTGCTCCCTCTACCTTACTAGGCTCTGTTTGACGGATCATGGAATCATGGTGGGACGGGCATCTTGCCCGTCTGTAAACGAGAAGAAGCGGGAGAGACGGGCTGGAAGCCCGTCCCACCGAGGAATAAGAGGATCCGTCAAACAGAACMTAGTGAGAGGGTTCTGTGTATGTACGCATCAAGCCGAGGGATCTGCATCCCTCGATTCTTCTCGCTTGGTTGATTCCACCCAACAGAAGATCGATTGGGGGCAGGTCATCAGAGACCGATGGATTGCTATCCATCGGCTTGAAATTGAATGTGAGAAAATAGAAGACCGTCTTCGGGGTCAGTGTTTCTTATATCATGTCGGGTGCCACTGCTTGTCCGTCTTCGGCAAGCTGTGCCGCCACGCACGACCGATACGGCCGTGGCACAGTGCATACCTGATCGATTTCGCCTATGCTCACGCACAAGAGCCGACCCAAACCCGGCCCTGTTCAGTTTCTAGCCCTTTGTCATCGGAGCCAACCCATGGCCGTCCTCGTCAACGCCGAAACCCGCGTCATCTGCCAGGGCATCACCGGATCATTCGGTGCCGTCCACACCAAGGGCTGCCACCACTACGGCACCAACATCGTCGGCGGCGTCACCCCCGGCAAGGGCGGCCAACTCGACGCCAACGACCTGCCCATCTTCAACACCGTCGAAGAAGCAGTCCGCAAGGCCGGCGCGACCGCGACGATGATCTTCGTCCCACCACCCTTTGCGGGCGATGCGATCCTCGAAGCCGCCGATGCGGGCATCAAGCTCATCTGCGCGATCACCGAAGGCGTGCCGGTGCAGGACATGATCAAGGTCCGCGCGGTGCTCGACAACATGAACGCCGGCAGAAGCGCCGCGACCAAGATCACGCTCATCGGCCCAAACTGTCCAGGCATCATCACGCCCGGACCAAAGACGGGCAACGGCACATCCGCCAGCGACACCTACACCAACAACGGCTGCAAAATCGGGATCATGCCCGGCTACATCAACACACACATCTCTGAATCCAAGAACGGCAAATCCGTCGGCATCGTCAGCCGCTCCGGCACGCTCACCTACGAAGCCGTCTGGCAGACATCGAACCTCGGGTTCGCGCAATCGACCTGCATCGGGATCGGCGGCGACCCTGTCCGGGGCATGAGCCACATCGACGCGATCGAACTCTTCCAGAATGACCCAGAAACCGACGGCATCCTCATGATCGGTGAGATCGGTGGCGCCGACGAAGAAGACGCCGCCGCGTATGTCAAAGAGCATGTGACCAAACCCGTCGCTGGGTTTATCGCAGGCGCGACAGCGCCCGCGGGCAAGCGCATGGGCCACGCCGGCGCGATCATCGAGGCCGACGGCAGCGGCACAGCCGAGGGCAAAATAACCGAGATGCGCGCCGCGGGCATCGAAGTCGCCGACAGCCCCGCCGACATGGGCAAAGCAATGGCAACCGCCATGAACCTAAGCACAGT
>NVSP01000159.1 GCA_002732755.1 Phycisphaera sp. | reverse complement strand
CAACGATCAAAATTTCAACCAAAGTAAATGCACGGTTAATTCGAGCTCTCATGAGCATGTTCCTCCTAAAGCACCGGTGCGAGCCGATTCGTTCATTCGTCACCCGTCGGGTGTTTCGCCCGCCGAACGCTCGACGAACCAGCCTCTCCCCCCGCTCGCCGGGACACACTGAGACCACGAGAAGGATCGGATACGACCCGTCGCGTCTTTGGTCTTTGCCCATGGTGTTTTTACTGATCGGGTCCGGCTGTGCGATCTGCGCACACCAAAACCGGCTAGACGGGCACCTTTGCCCGTCTAGCTTCACTTACGACTTGGTTATTGGCTCATCATCACCGCGTCCGAAAACGCAGGATGGTTTATTGACCCGCCAAAATCAACCTGACCATCTCGCTCTGGGGCAAACCAAGCGCGCCGATGACGGCTGCCGCTGCGGTCGCCTCGTCATCATCGCCGGTCGCTGAGAGTTCGACGAGTTGTTCGACGAGGACGCCGTTGATCTGGTTTCCAAACCGCCGAGCCGAGCCTGCGAGTTTGCCAAGAAGGTCGATGCGTTCGGTCCCGCTTGCCGCGAGCGAAGCCTCTGCAAGCATGGCCTGCGCTGAGGGCCTGCCGATTCTGCTGAGGACTTCAGCGACTTCGAGCCGGACCTCGCCGGTGGTCTCGTTCATGGCAGAGATCAGGCTGGTGGTCGCGTCGGAGACATCGAGAACCTGATTCTGGGCAACCGCAAGATCACGCAGGGCAAAGAGCGACCGCAGCGCGAACTCACGGGCCTCGTCGGCCTCGATCACCCCGCCCGAAGCGGTATCAACAAGCTCGGTCATCCCGGCGGTCATCGCTTCTTCATTGATACCAAACGAGCGGATCATGACCGAGACATCGTTGCCAAAGACCCGGCGGAGCCTTGGGAGCTCGTTGGAAGCGACAAGCGTAAAGACAGGTGCTGCTGTCAGCTTTGGACGCGACCTGACCGCTTGGATCAGAGGCTCGGTCTTGCCAAACGCTGCCTGCGTTACGATTAGGTCGATGCCGGGTGTCTCAGCGATCGCCTCTGCGATCTCGCTGACCTGCCTCCCAAACGGGAGCACCTGATATCCGAGTCCTTCGACGACCCTGCGGATCGAGCGGTACTGCTCTTCTTCTTCGGTCAGGACCAATGCGTAGCTCGTTCCGGCGAACCGGATGGCACCTGCAAGCGTTGGGACGACGCGCTGGTCGCCCTGGAACCCGCTGCGAGGGTGCGAAGCCGCGATGGCAAGGGCCGCGTCGTATTGCACGCGCCTGCTTGGGTAGGTCATCGCTGCGATGAGCGGGCTTTGGCCCGAGCTGCGGTCCCAGATCAGGCCCGGCCCTGCGGTGCGTTCGATCGCATCGACGGCCCGGCGGGCAAGCCTTGTGTCGTTGTCAGCCAGCGCACGGCCGAGAACCATCTCGCTGACCACGGGGCCAGATGCGACGGCGTAGTACATGGCTTCGCGCATCGAGGGCGGGTATGCCGGGTTGTCGTAGCCAGCGGATTCGTCGATCTCGCGCGAGAAGTTGGAGGCAACCCAAAGGCCAAGAGCGCTCGGTCCTTGGGCACCGAGTTCCATAGCGCGTTCGGCGAGCCGCATCGTGCGGGCCTCGTGGTAAACCTCGGTCTCGATCGCTGTTGGGATCAGCCCGATGGACGGGTTGTAGTTCCAGAGCAGTTGCATGTCTTCGCCCGGGAACGAGGTCAGCTCTTCGCGTTCGTCGTAGTACGCCTCTGCGAGTTGGCGGAACAACTCGCCCGTTGAGCCGCTGGCACCGATCGAATCGAGCGCCCGTTCACAGGCGTTTCGGACCGGGTCGCTCAATGTTTTGTCGCGGAGTTCGGCGATGTACGGGGCAGCGTCAATGTACTGGAGTTGCCCCAGCACATTGACGACTTGCTCCTGGGCAGCGGGGTCGATCTCCATGAGCGAGACCGAAAGCGGAACAACAGAAGCCCGGCCGGATTCATTGAGAAGCCTCTGGACCTGCGTGCGGAGTTGGATATCTGTGCGCTGGAGGAGCGCATCGATAAGCTGTGGCATCGCGTACTCGCCGGCGGCTTTGAGCCGCTGTCGTGAGTAGAGCCTCTCACGGAGGCCGCCGACAAGCCCGTCGATATTTCTCTCGATCTCGTCTGGGTCTCGTGCGCGTTGGAGCCTGCCGTCGCTGAGCATGGTCAGGATTCGGCCTGCGATTGGTTCGAGCGAGTCACGGCGGAGCGCTTTGCCAAGCGCCTCATCGAGTTCTTTCTCTAGGCCTGCCTCTTCGACGAACTCAAGGAGTTCGCGCGGGGTCATGCCTAGGCCAAGAATCTCGTTCGCTGTGCCCGCAGCGGCTTCCGCCTGATGCACATTGACAAAGAACACAAAGTCTCGGAGTTGCGTTTTTAAATCTGGCTCGGCATCCTGCGCAACGGCAGTACCGACCAGAGACAACGAAACCCCAATGGTGGCTGCACGCAGCAACCGCACCGATCGAATCCAATCCATGCGCACGCCTCACTCCAGGTGGTAGGACTGGAAATGATGTWMMKSKCARYSYCMGYSSRMMRSYSWGMCCSASCATSWYCCWWYCTMWGCMWMRGTRMMSWTCYWYRWMSWYYYCGCCGCCGGGCGATCCGTTCCGCCCTGCCGCGTCACCACGCCCCGCGTGATGACAGATCAGCCTAGGCAAGTTACCACCCCAAGTGCCCTCGCGTCAATCCGAGTCTCCCTACTTCCTTGCTCCATGACCCCTCTTGGCCTCTGAACTACCCGTCCAAGGTCCGAATAGCACCAAACACCCAATTCTGTCGGGCATGCGGGTCAAGACGGCTCTACCGACAACCGATGGGCATCCATATGCGGGGCCTGTCCCGGTCGTATCGGATACGCCTTCGCTATGGACTGTTCGGGCCGAGTCCCGCTGCTGAGGTGAGATCAATGTCGATCGACAAAGATGTACTGACAACCGGCGAGGTCGCCAAGATCTGTAATGTCGCCCCGCGGACCGTTTCCAAATGGTTCGACTCGGGGTCGCTCAAGGGATACCGCATCCCCGGATCAAAGGACCGCCGAATCCCGGTTCCAGAACTCGTCAAGTTTATGAAGACCCACGGCATCCCCCTCGACGGCATCACCGGCGGGCGGACCCGTGTGCTCATCGTCGACGACGATACCGATGTCACCAACACGCTCAAAGATGTGCTCATCGAACGCACCAACTACGATGTCCGGGTCGCATCCAGCGGCTTTGAGGCGGGCATGGAATGTGAACGCTTCCGCCCGCATGTCCTGCTGCTGGACATGCACCTGGGCGACAACAACGACGCGGACCAAGTCTCGAACCTTGTCCACACATCCGACTCGCTCCAGATGACCAAGATCGTCCCGATGAGCGGCAAGCTCACCGACGGGCAAGCCGCGGCACTTGCAAGCAAGGGCTTTGAGGGCTTCCTGCGTAAACCGTTCCAGGTCCGGCAGGTCGTCGAATCGATCGAAGCGGCGACGGCGATGGTGTACTAAAGCGATCTCGTACATATGCGGTGTCCCCGTGCCACTGACCTGTCTTCAGGTCAGTGTTTTCTTTTTACCACGATTCTGTTTGGAAGATCAGACTCTAACGAGCCCCCCCCTTCCGTGAGGAAGGGGGCAAGGCCTCTACGGACCGTCTTCCCCCTCGCTCGCGCGAGGGGCTCGTTGATCCGTCAAACAAGAGTCTCTAGGTGGGCAAGAGCACTGACCTGAAGACAGGTCAGTGGCACGGTCGCCATTTTGCTTACCCGAGTCTGATGAGCTTCTTGCGTGTTGGCGCATCGAGCACGGTTGCTGCGTCTTGGAGCCATCTTCGTGCATCGGTGTAGTAGCCTGCGGTTGGCTTGAGCTCCGGGAGCATTGTTCTGAAATAACGGTTGAACCGAGCCATCGAGAGTTCGCGTGTGAGTTTGGCGTAGATGGAGGCCGCCGCGACGGGCAGGTGGGCGTTCTCGGCTTCGGTTTCGAACAGGATCTTCGTGTCGCCCGCCCAACCCTCGAGTGTGTAGATGCTGCGCTCGGGAGACTCGTAGAGCGGGATGGCCTTGGTTCCTTTGAGTTCTCGCTGAAGCATCGAGCCATAACTCTTTCGGGCACCGAGTCGGTCGCAGACGATGCGTACATCTTCGCCCGAGTCTTTCCACCGCGTTGCGATCATGCGCAGGTGCTGGCCGATCGCTGAGATGGTCGCCTCGGACTTGGTGCCTGTGTCTCTGACGATCTGGTTGAAGCGTTCTTCGGAGACGATCTTTGTCGCGAGTTCTTCGGGCTGTATCTTGGCTGCTTTGAGCGCTGATCCGAGGACATTTGCTGCGATGCCGATCTCTGCGGGTGAGTTGCCGACGGGCAGAGCCGAGGGTTCGCCGCCGTACCACGCTTCGTCTGGCAGTTCTGCCCCCAGCGCCGAGAAGAGGTGCGCATCATCTGGAGTTTCAACCCCCACCGACGCCAAGAGCGCCAAGGCTGTCCGTTCCAGATGCACGAGCGGGTGTTTGGTTTTGAGCTGGTTTGAGAGTTTGAGCTGTTTGGAATCTGCGATGGCGACCTTGCCGCGTTTGTCTGCGCGGAGTTCTTTGAGGTTTCGGCAGACCCCGGCGCTGAGCCGTTCCCACAGGTCGGGCACATGTTCGCCGTCCCATGATTCGACGCGGAAGCAGGTCAGGCCCACGCAGAGCGGTCCCAGCATCGGGCCGTAACCGGCTTCGTCTATTCCGCAGTAGATCAGCGCCATGATCTATGAGTCTATCAGTTGGTGGCCGAACTCTCCGAGTTCGGTGCTTGGGTGCCACTGGTTGTCCATCCTCAGCAACCAGTGCTTTATCTTGGATGCTGAAGATCCCAGTTCGGAGAACTGGGCCACCAAAATCGGACAAGTGGGGTGCCGAATCTGCAAAAAGAAACACAGCCAGCCCGAGRGCCAGCCGTGTGTGTCTTAGAATGCGGATGAGAGGACTTGAACCTCCACGGAGTTTTACCTCCACTAGGACCTGAACCTAGCGCGTCTGCCAATTTCGCCACATCCGCGGGCAAGGGCCATCGTAGGCCTGGGCCAGTCAGCGGATCAACGATCGTCGGCCCACAGATCAGGCGTCGGCACTCATGTGTGGGTGGCATCTCGCCGCCCATTTGTTTGAAGCTTGCGATGGGTGGCGGGACGCCACCCCTACGGCATCAAGCACTCAGGCCTCGGCGGTTTCGAGTTCGGCATCGTCGGTCTCCCCCGTTTCCTCGGCTTCCATCTTGGCCATCCGCTCGCGGACCTTCTGGGGGAGTTTCTTTTCGAGCACCGCTTCTTTGATCTCGTCGCACAGATCAGGGTTCTCGCCGAGGAAGCGTTTGGATGCTTCTCGGCCCTGCCCGACGCGGATGTCGCCGTAGCTAAACCATGCGCCGGCTTTGTCGACGATGCCGGTTTCAACCGCGAGGTCGAGCAGGTCGCCGGTGATCGAGATGCCCTCGGTGTACATGATGTCGAACTCGGCCTCACGAAAGGGCGGGGCAACCTTGTTCTTGACGACACGCGCTCGGGTTCTGCTGCCCACGGTGACATCGCCTTCTTTGATCGCGCCCGTTCGGCGGACATCGATACGCACCGACGAGAAGAACTTGAGCGCCCGGCCACCCGGGGTGGTCTCGGGCGAGCCGAACATCACGCCGATTTTCTCGCGGATCTGGTTGATAAAGACCACGGTCGTCTGGCTGCGTGCGATCACGCCGGTGAGCTTGCGCATCGCTTGGGACATGAGGCGGGCTTGGAGGCCGACGACGGCATCGCCCATGTCGCCCTCGATCTCGGCACGCGGGATCAGAGCCGCGACGGAGTCAACGACGATCAGGTCAACCGCGTTTGAGCGCACGAGCAGCTCGACGATTTCGAGCGCTTGCTCACCCGAGTCGGGTTGGCTGACGAGGAGTTGGTCGATGTCGATACCGATTTTCTTGGCCCATGATGGGTCGAGCGAGTGTTCTGCATCGACGAACGCGGCGACGCCGTTTTTCTGGGCTTGCGCAACGATGCTCAGCGCGAGTGTTGTTTTGCCGCTGGATTCTGGGCCGAAGACCTCGACGATGCGTCCCCTTGGGATGCCCTTGCCGCCGAGTGCGAGGTCGAGGCTGAGCGCGCCGGTGCTGATACCGGGAATGCTGAGGTAGGCTTCTTCGTCGAGTCGCATGATCGCGCCCTGGCCGAAGGATTTTTCGATTTGGGAAATGGTGCGTTTGAGGACTTCGTCTCGTGCGGCGTTGTCCTTGGCCTTGGCTTGAAGGGTTTTCGCCGGTCCGCTGTTACGCTTGGCCATCGTGGGCCTCCTGATTTTCTGCATCAGTGATCGGCAGATGGCGTCCCCAAAGGTGCTCGGTTTGAGCGGGGGGCGGTCCGCCGGCTGGTGCCGGTCCCGATGCCGAGTCTGGAGGTTCCTCAATCGGGACCATCTCAGGCCGGGGGCGGCATCGGTCGCGTGCCCAGCGAGGCAAGTGTACTACATCTAGTCTTGGTCTGTCAATGTTCGGGCCGAACAAATTTAGGACAAACGGTATGTGTTGGTGGGGTCGGGGGTTAGGGGAATCGGAATTCGTGGGGGTGGCGTCCCGCCGCCCATTTGTTTGAAGCTTGAACCGGGTTC
>NVSP01000158.1 GCA_002732755.1 Phycisphaera sp. | reverse complement strand
GCGATAGCCGAATCCGGAAGGACCGGCACTCTGATTAAGCGGAAACAGCGACACCGTATGATGGAATGGGTCAGTGAATACTGTAATTCAGCCGATGGACCGAAGATCACTCAGTCCAAAGGCCTGGAGTCCTCAATCACAACACCGTCATTTGGCAACGCCCCAACCGGGCATGCTCCCCGAGGGCGCGGTCAACGGGATGCAGGCGCTGCGTCAGGTCGAGCACAAGCTCGTCGAGTTTGCTGCCGAGTTTAATCTCAAGCCTCACGAGTTGGCGAATATTCTCCGCAACGATCTTTCAACATACATCACTCCCGAGGGGCGGATGTTCAATGTCTGTCCTAAGGCACCAGACGATGCGGGCGAAGACGCTGGCGGTGGCCGCGATCTTGCGGGCCTTGGCGGCGGGATCCCGCTCGATGACTTTCTGAGCCTCGAATCGAACCCTGGCGCTTCAAAGACCATCTACCTCGATTTCGACGGGCATCACTCGGTCAGCAACAGTTGGGGCCACAACATCGTCTTTCCGCCCTACAACACCAGCGGCAGCTCTGCCAACTTTAGTGATACTGAAAAACAAGCAATCATTGACCACTGGCTCGAGGTCGTCGAAGACTTCAAGCAGTTCGATGTCAATGTCACCACCATGGACCCGGGCACAGCGGCTTTGATCCGATCCGGTGGTGGCGACCAGAACTACGGCATCCGAAACCTCATGACACAGGCCACCGGCGGCTTTGGCAACGGCTGGGGCGGGGTCGCCTTCCTCAACAGCTTCAACGACAACATCGACAACCCGTGTTTTTCGTTCAATAAAGGGCTAGGCGCCGGACCCATGACCGCCAGCCACGAAGTCGGGCACACGCTCGGGCTTTCGCACGACGGGCTCAACGGGTCGACTTACCACCCAGGCTCCAGCGGCGGCGCTCCGAGTTGGGGGCCGATCATGGGCGCACCCTTTGGCCGCGAACTGGCTCAGTGGAGCAACGGCGACTACCCCGGCGCAACCACATCACAGAACGACCTGGGCATCTTCACCAACGCCAGCAATGGTTTTAACTACTACGCCGACGACCACTCAAACTCACTCTTTGCCGGCACACCGATGACCATCGGTGTCCAAGCCTCGGGCGTGCTCGATTCAGCCAGCGACAACGACACCTTCAACTTTACAGCACCGGCAGGCGATGTCACCATCACCGTCAACAACTTTAACCGGGGACCGAACCTCGATGCGAAGTTTGACCTCTACAGAGACTCGCCTTTCACTTTCATCGGGACTTCCAGCACGACAAACTCTGCCGATACTGAGGACACATTCACACTCGCCGCCGGCTCGTACACCATCCTYKKYGWYRKMASCYRGCASGCSAWSMYCAMCRSCSMGRTKYYMGACYMCGRCWCMCKSGRSSMGWMCASCRYCSMSATCRMMRTCGWYRTCCCGCCWGMACCCATCGTCATCACCTACCCCAACGGCCTGCCCACGGACCTCGCCGAGGCAACCGCGACCGATATCCTCATCAACATCGACCCGGGCACACAAACGCTCGACACCAACGAGCTGTTCATGCTCTACGCYGTCAACTTYARCTTCCCGTTCAACCGYGTTGACCTYGTCGCMCAAGGCGGCGACAACTACATCGCMACRCTSCCAGCCGGCGCGTGCGACGACGAGYTCTTCTACAACATCMMYGTCACMCCGACCGTCGGCGCSGTSATCRTYGATCCRKCSGACATCAAYAACCCGTTCAGCGCCAYGGTCGTCTGCRRCAYRGAGTGYCTCGCCGATGTCAACGGCGACGGCGCGCTCACCGGCACCGACTTCACAGCATGGATCGCAGCCTTYAACTCTGGCGCACCAGAATGCGACCAGAACGGCGACGGCGCCTGCACACCCACCGACTTCACCGCGTGGGTTGCAAACTTCAACGCCGGTTGCCCGTAATATTTGTCCAAACCACAGCGCGAAGCTCCCACCGAGGGGGCCTCGCTTTTCTTAGTCTCGAAGAGGAGTGAATTTCACATGAATACGAAGATGACGAAAATGGCGATAGTCCTCGCCGCGGGCCTTGCCACCGGTGTCGCCGGTGCCGAGCCACTCGAAACAACGGCCACCCCCGAGGGTGTCTGCTGTTCCACCGTTCACAGCAACATGATGCGCATCATCGAAGCACAAACCTTCTTTGCACTGCCAGAAGCACACCGCGAGCGGATTCTCAAACGCTGCGAAATCGAAGGCATCGAGCTTTCCTTCCTCAGCAACGAAGCGGATGCCAACACCCCACCCGCCATCATCGAGCGCAGCAAACCCCTCACCGACGACGAGTACAAGACCGCCTTTAAGGCCGTCGAGCATGTCGTCAACGAAGATGACTTCAAGACCTTCAGGCCCATCCACCAGCGGATGCTTGGCAACCTCGCTGTCCTTATCGAAGAGAACGCGCACATGGGCACGCCCGTCATGCCCTGCTTTACCCCAGGCACAGACGAAGCACTCATCAAGGCATTCGAAGCAATCATCTTTGCCGGTATTGATATCAACGGCGATCGGTTCCAGCAGACCACCCGCTGGGGCGGCACAGCCATGAACCCGGGCGGCGCCAGCCAAGGCGACCCGACCATCCTCACCTACTCGTTCCCGGTTGATGGCACCAACATCCCAAACGGTGTCGGTGAAGGCGCAGGACCAAACGCGCTCAACGGATTCTTTGACGGCATCTACGGCAACCGTGCCACATGGCGCGCACTCTACGATCAGATGTTCCAGCTATGGGGCGACCTTTCAGGCAACACCTACATCCTCGAAACAAACGACGACAATGTCTCGCTCTTCAACAGCCCAGGTGTCGTCGGCGTCCGCGGCGACCTCCGCATGGGCGGCAAAGCCATCGACGGAAACTCGGGCATCCTCGCATACAACTTCTTCCCACAAAACGGCGACATGGTCATCGACTCGCCCGATTCCTTCTACAATGTGACCAGCGGACAGAGCCTCCGCCTCCGCAATGTCCTCGCACACGAGCACGGCCACGGCATGGGACAACTCCATGTCTGCCCAACAAGCCAAACCAAACTCATGGAACCCTTTATCTCAACCGCTTACGACGGCCCGCAGTTTGACGACMCACTCAACGCCCAGCGCCACTACGGCGACCCGATGGAACCCAACGACAACACCGGCGAAGCACCAAACCTCGGCAACTTCAACCAAGGCGATTCCATCCAACTCGGCTCGACCGGTGCCAACGGGTCCGGCCTGACCGATATCCTCTCCATCGATGACAACTCAGACTCCGACTTCTTCTTGATTAATCTCAACTCCAGCGGAGCCGTCACCGCAACCGTCACACCAAGAGGACACACATACATCCAAGGACCGCAAACAGGATCCTGCAACACCGGCAGCAACTATGATGCGCTCAACCAGATTGACCTGAGTATCCAGGTCCTAGACTCGGCTGGCAGTGTCATCCAGTCCGTCAACGACAACGGCTCAGGCCAAGCCGAGACCGTCGTCGCAAACGCAGCAGCCGGGGCCGCCTATGTCCGAGTCTTCGGCGCAAATGTCAACACCATCCAGTCCTACACGCTCAACATCAGCGTCGGCCAAGGCGTCCAACTCCCACTGGATATCTCCTTTATCACCACCCCGCCCAGCCTCATCGCGCCAGACACCGCGTCCGGTCTCACAGCCTTGCTCACCATCAACGATGACACGCTCATCGGCACCCCATCGCTCACATTCCAACGCACCGGCGATGGCAGCCCAACGGTTGTCAACCTCACCGGCGGCGCGGGCGGTGTCTATGTCGGAAATCTCCCGGGCTTTGACTGCGGCGATGACCCCACATACTTCATCTCCGCCGAGGGCGCGATCGCGGGCGTTGTCAGTGATCCCGCAACAGGCAGCAACCAGTCAACCATCGGCACCGGCACTTCCGTCACCGACAACTCCGAAACCGACATCGGCTGGACCATCACCGGCAGCGCCAACGAAGGCCAGTGGATGCGAGGCGTCCCACAAAACAATGGCCGAAGCGACCCGCCTGCCGATGCCGACGGCTCGGGACAAGCTTGGCAAACAGGTATCGAAGCCGGCGACGACAACTCCGATGTTGACGGCGGAGACACCGTCATGACCTCACCAGCCTTTGACTTCTCAACCGGCGGCACCATCGCGTACTCCTACTGGATGAACGATGAAACAAACACCATCGGCGGCGAAGACTACTTCCGTGCCGAGATCTCACTCAACGATGGCGCAAGCTGGACCATCGCACGCACCTACACACCAAGCAATGCCTGGCGCACCGACTTCATCGATGTCGGCGCCGAATTCGGCAACTCCAGCACCGTCCGCATCAGATTCGCCGCAGCCGACAACGACCCGGGCGATGTCCTCGAATGCGCCGTCGATGCACTCACCTTCGAGAGCTTCGAGTGCGAACAAACAATGGACTGCCTAGCCGATGTCAACGGCGACGGCGTGCTCACCGGCACCGACTTCACCGCATGGATCGCCGCCTTCAACTCCGGCGCGCCAGAATGCGACCAGAACGGCGACGGCGCCTGCACACCCACCGACTTCACCGCGTGGGTTGCCAACTTCAACGCCGGATGCCCGTAAGAGGTAGCCCGGCTCTCCGAGCCGGGTCGAACCACTAAACCAGCAGAGCACGTTCCTGATATAAAAACAGCCGCGGCGATCATCATGATCGCCGCGGCTTTCTTTTTGTATCCGTATCCCGCCAACTCGGCGAGAAACAACTTACACGTAGTAGTAGTTGTCCTCGACCGGGCATGTCGCGATGTTCACCGCGAACAGGTCGCCCTTGCCCGACTTGTCGCCAGTCGCGACGATCTTGTCGATCGAGTCGATGTGGCCATTAATCTCTGCGACCTGCTTCTTGGTCAGACGCGAACGCCCGCCGAGCATGAATGTGTCGCGGCTCTTGCCCTTGGTGTTGGCTTCGCCCGTTGCAAGGTGGTCTGCCATCTCGCGGTTGGCCCGGCGAAGCACCGCAGCAGCGTAACGAGCACCAGCGCGAACGCTCTGCTTGTTCTTGCCGTTGTACGCGATGTCGTTCTCGCTCACACCCGTCTTGTAAATCACAGCGTGACGCTTGCCCGAACGCTTCGAGCCGGCGGCCTCGATCACACCCGAACGCTCCATCAAAGAGATGTGTGCGTACAACGAAGTCTGCGAACGACCCATGCCCTTGGCGATCTCCGAAACCGTGTGCGGCCCCTGACCCTTCAGGTACGACCAGATCTCACGACGAACCGGCGATGACACAACCTGGTGATGGTCAACCTTGCCGGCAGCGACCTTCTTCTTCTTTTTTACCTTCTTTGCCATTGTAATATTCCTCTTCTAGAACTACTCCCCACAGACTATTCCTGCGGTGTACATAAACAATAGGCACCTATACCTGAACTATTCAAAGCAAACACACCCTTGCATTCTATTTTTCATGACAGCTACACAGACCGCTATTGKGWACACTCAAAGCAACATTAATCTGTACACACAAACCGACACACACCCGTTTGGTGTGCGCGCCGCAAAAACCAAGGGTATACACCCATCCCCGTGTTGCCCGAAACCAAAAAACACAACAACTGTTCGGATTGCGGTCGGGCTGGGGCTGTCGTTTGCAGTAGTGATATGTGGTTTTCCCTCGGCTCTCCGGGAACAATGTACCGCCAAGGGGTGTTGTCTTGAACACAAACCGACTCTCGTTCCGGGGACTCATAGGATATTGAATAATGACCAACACCAAACACGCGATCGCACTGCTTCTCTTTACAACGACAACAGGCCTTGCCAGCGCCCAATCAAGCACAGCGCAATACCGTGTCACCTTTGATGTGACATGGAGCAACGCCACACACCCAGGTGCCTACCCAGGCGGCGCGCACTTCTCCCCACTCGTGGGTGGCGTACACAACCAAAACGCAACACTCTGGGAACCCGGTGGCATCGCAACCAACGGCATCGAACGCATGGCAGAAACCGGAGCCACCTCTGCCCTCCGAGGCGAAATTAACACTCAAATCGCAGCCGGAAACGCACTCGAAATCGTCACCGGACCAGCAGCCGGCGCACCCGATCAGGTCTCAACCACTTTCGAAGCAAACTCCAACATGAGCCAACTCACGCTCGTCACCATGATCGCGCCAAGCCCAGACTGGTTCGTCGGCACACACGGACTCAACCTCCGCGACAGCAACGGCTGGATCTCCGAAATCGTCCACCAACTCGACCCATACGACGCCGGCACAGACTCAGGACCAAACTTCACCTCGGGCAACGCCGACATCACACCACACGACCCGATCACAAACCTCTCTACCACCGCACCCTTCGCCGGCACCCCACCCCTGGGCACCTTCACCATCACACTCCTCTCCGTCGAAACTTGCCTCCCCGATGTCAACGGCGACGGCATGGTCACCCCAACAGACTTCACCGCGTGGATCAACGCATTCAACAACAACCTCCCTGCATGCGACCAAAACAACGACGGCGCATGCACACCCACAGACTTCACCGCATGGATCGCAAACTTCAACGCCGGCTGCTCGTAATCAAAGCATTAGTCGCCCGGATCTCCGAGCCGGGTTGAACCAACACCACAAACACTCACCACTCCCGGCC
>NVSP01000157.1 GCA_002732755.1 Phycisphaera sp. | reverse complement strand
GCTCATGGCGGGGTTGATGCTCATCAAAAACCTCGGCAAACCAGCAGAGGCCAAACCGATGCTCGAGAAAGCCCTGCCCAAACTCCACGGCGACGAGCGGAGTCTGGCGGAAGAACTCTTGCAAGAAATAACCTAGCAGGCAGAGGACCGATGGATTGCGATCCACCGGCTTGGGTTTGATAAGTGATTGGAGCCCTCTTGACGAGCCCGAAGCGCGAGCGAGGGATCTTTGAGTAGACCCCACCAACACGGCTTGCCCTGCGGGACAAACCGTGGCACCCCGGGATCATCGGTGGTACGGGTGGGTTGCTTGCTAGCATCTGCCTATGGCACGCACACGCATCAAAATCTGTGGCATCACGACCCAAGAAGCACTGACCGGCGCGGCAAACGCCGGCGCCGACGCGGTTGGGTTTGTCTTTGCCGAATCATCGCCAAGGTACATCCACCCGCGAGAGGCGTGGAAGCTGGCGTGCGACCTGCCGCCGATGGTCTCGTCGGTTGGGCTGTATGTGAACGCGTCGCTCGATGAGTTCGCCGAGATCGAGCAGCAGTGCCCGACCATGATGACCCAACTCCACGGCAACGAGCCTGATGGCGTCGTCATTGAACTTGGCCCAGAACTCATCAAAGCTGTCAAGTTTGATCCCGAAACCATCGCCGATCGGCTCGCGCACTACGACGCGATCGAAGAGGTCAGCGTGATTCTGGTCGATGGCTCCGAAGGCGGCGAGGGTGTCGCGTTCGACTGGGCCAAGCTCGCTGATGCTTCGCGCGACATCAAGACACCCATCATGCTCGCCGGCGGGCTTGATGCGTCGAATGTGGGCGATGCGATCGCGGCGGTTCGGCCGTACGCGGTTGATGTGTCCAGCGGTGTTGAATCCGAACAAGGCGTCAAAGACCTCGACAAGATCCGTGCGTTCTGCAAGGCTGTACAAGAAGCAGATTCAAAGACTGGTTGATCGTGCCACTGACCCGTTCCTATGGGTCAGTGCTTTTGTGCAAAGAGTCCAACATGCACTGACCTGTCAGAACAGGTCAGTGGCACGGGTTGATTCAAAGCTCGCCTAACGCCTTGACCACTGCATCCGCTGTTTCGCTTGGCAGTTGCCCATCAACATCAATCACCACATCCGCGATCGAGCGGTAGAGCGCATCTCGTTCATCGAACACGCTCTGTATTTCTGCGATGGGGTCTTTGCCGGTGAGGCTCGGTCTGTCTTGGGAAGTTTCCATGCGGGCCGCGAGTGTTGCGGGTGTGGCGCGGAGGTAGACGAGGCAGATCATGCCGTGGAGTTCCGCCGATTGCAGGATGGCGAGCGATTTTTCGAAGGTCGGCACACCGCCACCCAGCGAGAGGACCATGCGGTGTTCGGGCAGGTGGTGCAGGCTCCAGAGCCAGATCTGCAATTGTTCGAACTCGCGCATCCGAAAGCCAGCCCAGCCCTCGGCTTTGACGATCGCATCAATCGTTTTGTGTTCGCTGTCTTCGAGCACAGACTGGTCGAGGTCTTGCAGCACGAAGTGGGGTAGCAGGTCAACGAGGCGCGCACCGATCGTTGTCTTACCGGAGCCTCGCAGGCCCATGAGCACGATCGAGCGGAGTTCATTCACCTTAGTCGGTCTTTACACGAGACATGTACGAGCCATCTTCGGTGCTGACTCGGATGGTCTCGCCCGTCACGATGAACGGCGGCACCTTTGTCTTCAGCCCGGTCTCGAGTGTTGCTTCTTTGAGCTGGTTTGTCACGGTTGCGCCCTTGATGCCGGGTGGGGTGTCGGTAATCTCGAGTTCGACCGCTGAGGGCAGTTCGATGGCGACCGGGGTTTCGTCATGGAACAGGCACAAGCAGACGCCGTTTGGCCGGATGTAGAGCAGCGAATCGCCGAGCACATCGGTCGGCATGACGACCTGGTCAAAGTCCTTGGTATCCATAAAGGTGGCGCCCGAGCCATCGGAATACAGGTACTCCATCTCGCGGCGGTCGAGCGTCACGCCGTCGATCTGTGCATCGGAGTTGAAGCGTTTCTCGGTGATCCCGCCGACGCCGATGCCGCGGAGCTTGGCTTGGAGATACGCGGGGCCTTTGCCGGGTTTGACATGTTCGGTTTYGACGCAAAGGAAGAGGCGGCCGTCCATGTTGACTGCCATGCCCGGTCGTAGTTCGTTGGCCCGCATCTGTGTTCCTGTCTGCATTCTTGAGGTAGATTTTTCGCGAACCGGACCCGCCGGCACCGCCGATGGTAGGCTGGGTTGGGCGTACAATGCGTCATCTCGGGGGAGATCAGGAGACCTTGCCATGCAGATCAATCGTCGTGAATTCGTGCTTGGTTCCACAGCGGTTCTTGCCGGGCTGTGCTTTGCGCCCGCTGCACTGGCCACGGGCCGAACTGTCGAGGATATTCTGGAGTGGCAGAACCTGACCGAGCACACCAAGGCTGTCATCAACCTAGCCATGGGCGGCAACTCCATGATCGTCGCCAGCGCCGGCGAAACGCTCGTTGTCGATTCCAAGTTTCCGTACCTCGGACCGATCCTCTTTGCAGACGCCAGCACCGCGGGAATGAATGTCTCGATGCTCAACACGCACCACCACGGCGACCACACCGGGGGCAACAGCGCCTTCGTCGGCAAGGGCAAAACCTACGCGCACCCAAACGCGATCGGGCGCATCGAGAGCCAGATCGAACGCTACCGCCAGGGCGCAAGCGCCGCGGTGATGCAGGTATCGCAGAATCTCAAGTCCAGCACTCGCGCGCTGGAACTTGCGGTAGAGGTCGCTGAAAACGCGGAGAACCTTGAAGCCAAAGACTTTGTCCCGACCGAAACCGTCGAGCACGGCTCGGTCATCCCGGTCGGCGGACTCTCGCTCACGATTCACCACTTCGGCGCGGGCCACACCGACAACGACATCGTTGTACACCTCGAAAGCGAGAACCTGATTCACACGGGCGATCTCGTGTTCGCCGGTCTGCACCCGTTCTATGACCCGACCGCGGGCGTGACTGCAAAGGGCTGGATCAAAGCACTCGACGGCATCCTCGCGCTGTGCGACACCGATACCACCATCGTTCCCGGCCACGGCGATGTCGGCGGCAAAGAGATCATCGAATCCATGCGCAGCTACCACGAACACCTGATCGAAGCTGTCAAAGCCGAGATCGCCAAGGGTACCGCCAAGGAAGATGTGGAGCAGATGAGTTGGCCGTTCATGGATGGGCTTGGCTTTGAGCAGATCAAGGGGCGGGCGATCAGTGCGGTGTATGACGAGTTGAGCGGAGACTAAATTGGGTGCCACGGTTTGTCCGTCCTCGGCAAGCCGTGTCTTGGTTATTGCGGCAAATCACACTGCGTGCCCTTTGGGACAAGCAGTGGCACCCAATCCGAAAATTGAAGGCTATGTGTCATCTAGCAACTCCAGAAAATACGCACGGATCAATTCTGTGTCGGGGTGCTCGGCTACCCATGCTGCAAGTGATTCGACCCGGCCCTTGCCCTCGTTACCTAACGCGTGGGCTAATCGTTCTCGGCGAGATTCTGCTCGGTCATGTGCTCTTAGTTTTTTCTGGTAGTCGCCATCACAGATGAGATGAAGTTCATCGTGCAGATCACGTTCTACGAGTGCGTCGTACTCGTCTTTATCCAGCCAGAATCCGCCGGTGGCGCTGTCGTAGTCGACGCGGAAACCAAGGCCCTTGCCAACGCGAAACTTGGTCATCAGCCGGCCAGATGTGGGCGAGATTAGGACGCGATCGGTGTCTTCTACCTGGACATCGCAGCCTTCGATCGACTGCCGGACATTCGGAAAGTTGGGCTGATTGCGTAGCCAGTTCCAGTATTCCTTGCCGTTGATCCACAGGCCGCCGCTGGTGGGACATTTCCACGCGGGGAGTCCCGGCGAGATTTCGTAACGGACAAGAGTTGCACGTTTGTCGAGTGGTGATTGCATGGTGCTGTTTATTCGGAAGT
Source organism: Phycisphaera sp. (assembly GCA_002732755.1). Lineage (GTDB taxonomy): Bacteria > Planctomycetota > Phycisphaerae > Phycisphaerales > UBA1924. The sequence continues at coordinate 2,735 of NVSP01000157.1, read as the reverse complement.
TAGAAGAGGTCTTTTTACACGTTCTTTGATTCAGATGCGCTCACCGTCAACTCCGCCTTGGCGTTGACTGGCACCGACTCAACATGCAGCCGTTTCGCCCGGTGGTTGGACCAGTCCTTGACTTGCCGATCCGGGGCATCGTCGCCGGTTTTGAGTGAGAGGATGTCGTAGGTGTTGTTCCGCTGTGCGGGCGTAAAGCCGGCATCGCGGATGAGTTTGCACAGGACCGCCTCGTCGAGGCAGTAGGTCGTGCCAGCAGAACTGACGACATTCTCTTCCATCATCACGCTGCCCATGTCGCTGGCACCGANCTNCAANCMTNSCNRGCCGWYKYGCSSSSYSRTYGNSACCNAGYYCKYGMCNNTTGMMKAKMYGKKGNNTCGWSGYMGAGTCGGCTGAGCGCCTGCGTGCGGAGATAGTCGGTCGAGCCGGCGAGGCGGATGCGTCTGCCGAACTCTTTGTGGTCCTTTGCGTTGCTGTCGCCGGTGAGCTTTGCGACCGCATCGCCCGGAAAGATAGCGCCCGGCTCGCGGTCTTCTGGCTGGCTTTGCCATTCTTTGACGCGACCCAGCGCGGTGTTGTCGCGCTGGAAGGGCCAGCTAATAAAGGCTTTGTAGTGCCCGCCAGCGGTGGGGCGTGAACTCAAAGGAGCCGCGGGCGAAAGCACGCGGTCTTGGGCGGAGTCATCGATCGGAAAGTCTGGGAACTCCGGCGCGCCAAAGTCCATCAGCGCCTTGTCTTGCCATTGGCGGACGAGTTCCATGTGGTGTACGCGGTCGGCGAGGCCCTCAATATGCCCAAACATCATGGTCGCGCTGGTGTGCATGCCCATCGAGTGCGCAACATACATCGTCGTCAGCCACGCGTTTGCGTCGCACTTGCCCATGCCGATTTTGGTGCGCACGGGGCCTGCGAAGATCTCCCCGCCGCCGCCGGGGATGGAGTCAAGGCCCGCATCGCGCAGTCGGACCATGACCCAGCGGAGTTTTTCTTCGAGGTTCTTACCGGGCGGGTCAAAGAAATTCACAAATTCGATGAATTCTGGCGGACTGAAACCGTGGACGTGGATGTGTGGAAAGCGTTCTTTGATGCCGTGGAGCAGGTCGATGTACCAGTCCAGCGGCAACTCGGGGTTCATGCCGCCTTGCATCAGGACCTGCGTGCCGCCGATGGCGGAGAGTCCTTCGATTTTCTCGAAGAGTTGTTCGTACTCGAGCGTGTACGCGTCCTCATCCCCGACGGCTCTTTTGAACGCGCAGAAGATGCACTTGGCGGTGCAGACGTTGGTGTAGTTGATGTTGCGGTCGATGACATAGGTGCGCAGGTGGTCGCCGTGGATCTGTCGGCAGCGCGCATCCGCCCAGCGCCCGAGCTCAAAGAGTTCCTGTTGCTCAAAGAGTCTGAGTCCTTGCTCTGGGGTCAGGCGGACTTGCCCTAGGGCGACATCGCGCAGGAACCCCGGGTCGAGGGCGTCGGCATCGGGCTTGGTCGGCAGCGGTGAATAGATCGTGCTCATGCTTCTCTATTTTCAGTAAGCATTGAAAGGATTTCAAGCGTCGGCGCGTAATTCTCGGACGAGAAATGGGGCCGTCTCGCCCGAATATGCCGGTTGGGCCACACCGGAATGTGGGATAAACCCTGACGGCAGGGGCAGTTGAGGATTCTGGACCGTCCGGATCCGATAGTTGAGACTGATGAGAGGGGAATTGCCGGGATGAACAGCCAGAACCATATCGCACAGGCTCTTGTGCGCCTTCGGCGTGGGGTGACGATCTGCGCGGCCGGGGTATTCGTGGCGGCCCTCATCCAGCTTTTTGTCTTTGGATTTGTACATTTTACCGATGTCCGTTTCCAGACCATCCAAGACCCAAGCCCAACACAGCACCGGACCGTGGTGGTGACGCCGACATCGAATACCATCGAGGGCGAATCGCGGGGACGGATAGCCCTTCCGACGCTGACGATCGAAGAGACAGTGGATCTGATGTCGCCCAAGGCGGCACCCGACCCGAACAAGGTAAACTCTACCGCTGGTGTTATTTTGAAGAAAATAAGCCAGGGCGCGATTGTCGTTGGGATCTTCTCAGCGGTGGGGCTGGCGGTGCTGACGCTGCTTGGCGCGGTTGTCGCGGGCGGGGCATCCGTGCCGGGCGTGGAGAAAGCGGTCTCGGCGTGCATGTGGGGGCTTGGGCTTTGCGTGCTGGCGCTGCCCTGGCAGGATGTATTCACCTCGATGCCGTTTGCGGGCGTGTTTGCGAGTTATCAGAACATGACAGCCGCCAGCGATGGCGCGACGATGCCTATGCAGGTGCTGCTCCTCTTTGTTGGTGTGCCCGCTGCGGTGATGGCCGGCGCGATGGTGACGGGCTTGCGTTTCGGCTCTGGTGTTGAGCATGGCATCATGGCCAACCAAGCGCCGCCGCCGATGGATGCGGTTGATCGGGAGATGGCGCACACTCGCGAGAACCTGTCGACCCATCGCCAACTCGGCTCGGTCCACAACTCGTTTACCGGTGATACACCGGCCGCGCCTACAGAATCCGTCGGCACGATATCCAGGCAAAGGTCAACCGAGCCACCGGCGCGCCGACGCTCACCGCTGTCGGGGTCGCAGAACGAGAGCCAGCAGGACTACAAGCGGCCGATTTGAAGCCGATGGTTATCGTCTACGGCGCACGCTCAATCCCAAGAACGCAGCAAGCAAGTAGGCGGAAGATCCTGGGGCCGGAATTGAT
>NVSP01000156.1 GCA_002732755.1 Phycisphaera sp. | reverse complement strand
GCCGCGTTCCATGCGTAACTCCTTGTCGTGACAACAAGAGCATGGACGCGGCTCGCGCAAAGCGCAACACCGAACAAAAGCCTTTGGCGCATAATCCTCCTGGCAGGGAGATGGAGCAAGATACAAAAAACAAACCGGGCCCAAAGAGCGTCGAAACACTCTGTGGGCCCGGCCTTCTGGCAACCCGTCGAACGCGTGCAAACACACACCCACGAGAATCGCCGGCATCGGGCCACTAGGCGCTGGCAGCGGGGAGTCACGAAGCCCACCAACCCGATACTCATCTGTCACTGCTTACTGGGAAACGGCTTCAACCAATTTCCGTTACTCAGTCTCTTTCTTCAAGTCTTTCCATAAGCTCAGCAAGCGTCCGCTCAAGAGCTTCTACCCGGCTCTCAAGCGAACGGTTGCGATCAAGAAGCGTGTCACGCTCTGTGCGAAGACGACGCTCACTCGAACGGTCCCGGCGCTGATCTGCCTGGTCGTTGACATCTTGGCGAGCCTCACGCTCGATAAGAAACGCCCGGCCGTTCGGCGCCGACCGAATAAGTTGCTCGTTCCCGCCGAGCTCGTGGAGTTTGAGCCCAAGGTCACGAAGCCGATCCATGTTGCCGTTCATCCGAATCTGGATGTCGACGCCATGCTCACGGAGGTTGTCAAGCGTTTGCTCGTTCATCTCCAGCCCGCGCAGCGCCCCGAGATGCTCGTGCAGGCGTTCAAGCCCATGTTCGTTCTGGGCTCTCGGCAAATAGCCTTCCTCGCGTAACTTTGCAATTCTGTCATCGGTCATAGGTTCCGGCAAAAAGCCTTCCTCGCGAAGCTGGGCAATGCGATCGCGAGCCCTTTGCTCGTGTGCTTCACCCATATCTTGTAGTTCGCGAGCATGATGCTGCAGATCGCGGGCGCGTTCTTGCATCGCCCGGGCCTTGCCATCCCGGTTGATCGTCAGCCCAAACGCACGCGCCCGGGTGTTGTGTGATTGCTCACGCGCAAGTTCTAGCGCTCGCATCACCTCATTGCGTACATCGTCTGGCAGATCATCGACACCTTCCGGCATTTCAAAGTCGAAGTCATTAAAGAACATAAAGTCTTCCCCATCCGGGAATTTGGGACCATCGCCATCAAGTTGGAGCCACTCTCCATCAATAAGGTTCGCCCGATTCCATTCATTTTCGCCCCCACGCAGCACAAACCCGTTGTACTCTGCGAGCTTGAGCTTGAGCTTCTTCTTGATGACATCGCCGTCGTCATTTGTGCGGAGCACCACGATCCGAAGCTTGTCGCCCGGCTCTTGGTTCTCAAGAACATCCGCGAGCACATCGCGGTCATCGATATGCTCACCATCGACCTCGATGATGACATCACCAGCGCGCACGCCAGCCTTATCTGCGGGCAACCCCTCGCGGACTTCGATGATGTAGACCCCCTCGCCCTCATCAAGATCAAACATGTCGCGGCGGTCTTTGTCAACCTCATCATGCGTGATCCCGATCATGACCCGTGGCTCATCGCCGAGGCCTTGCCACGAACTCGCCTGACCGTCGTCGTAGTARATTGTGCCCGGCAGTTGGGGAGCGTTTGGTACTTCTGCCCACTGGATCGCCGAGGGCGCGCCTGGAATCGACGGGAGAACTAGGCCTTGCTGTCCAGTAAAGAGCCGGTTCCTGCCAGAAATCAAAATCCGGTTGGACCTAGTGTTGCTGTCCAAGCCGCTGGGAGTCCGCACAACAAACGATTCGCCATCGCGCCTGAGGACGAGAATGCCAGCCTCTTTATCGAAGTCGCATTCGTCCAGGTCAACCTTCTTCCCATCAACCTTCACGGCCTTCAGCTCGCCGTTCTCAATCTGGATCTCATACGACCCGCCGTCGCCGCTGGCACTGATCGTCGTGCGAGATGTTGATTCTGCTTCCGAGTCTTGTGCCGAAGCGCCGAGCGCAAGCCCTGCCGCCCCGATCATCGCCCCGATTATCACCGCGCTTGTTCGCTGTGTCTGTCGCATGGAAAATCTCCTTGGTTGTGTCGTCTGTGCGCGCRACTGTCACACGCTCGCTGTCTCGTTTGTTCGTTTATTCGTTTACCAACTCAAAGGCCGGCGTGGCTGCTCTGAAGCATCGACACGCACCCGCACATCGATCTTCGCCGGCACAATCTGCATCTGCCCAGACTCGCCCCGCACCTGGCGGAACACATTGTGGACAATCGTTCGCTCAATGATCGGCCTGATATAGAGTACTTCGTACCCCGACCCATCCGCCAAAGGCACCTTCTCCAGCACGATCCCGGAGGGCAACTCGCCCACAACCGTGCCGGATTCTTTGCCGAGGTCCAGATACCGCTGCATCGCTTCGCCCGCGGTGTTGATGACGCTCCCGCCGAGGCTGCCCGTCTGCGCACCGTTGTTTAGGTCACCAACGATCAGCGGATCGCCCGGCCGGAGTCCAACGCTCCACGCGACCGCGACCATCGCCGCGACCGCCCAGCCGCCCCACACGCCGGCAAACTTCAATCGACCCGCGGGCGTGGCCTTTGGGTGCAYGTACAAAGGAAGCTCRACCGTGTCAGCGATRTCGCCGACCTCATCGACCATCTCGATCGTGTCACGACGAATATCCTGAAGCTCTGCAATCTCGGCGAACACGCTCTGGTCATCGCCCGCAAGCTCGCGGATCTCCGCCCAATCCTGGCTGCTCGCCTCGCCGTCAACGACGCGGCCGATCAGCACACCTCGCCGATCGCACGGCTCTGGACGCAACTGGTCGTTCATGATTCACTCCTTACCGCACTCGTTGCCGCGATACCCACCGGCGCGGGCTGATTCGCAAGCTCACGCAGCATCCGCCGACCACGCGCTATCCGCGTCTCAACCGTCGTCTCGGGCAAACCCGTAATATCACTGATCTGCCTGTGGCTCATCCCTCGCGCACACCGCAATAAAACACACTCGCGGTAGGTCTCGGGCAACTGGTCAATCAACAGCCCGAGCTGCCGCGCCCGTTGCTGGCGTTCTTTCATTTCGTTCGTCGTAATGTCACTCACGCTCTCGCCGGCAACATCGGGGCGAACCAACCTGAGCAAGCCACGCCGCCGCGTTTGCTTGCGGCCTGTCGCTCTTGCCGCATTGATCGCAACCATCCGAAGCCAAGGCTTGAGCGCCGACGGGTCGTCGAGTTGGTCGATTTTCTGTACCACCGAAAGGGCGACCTCCTGAAGCAGATCCTCAACATCAACCTGCCTTGGTTTGTGGGCGATCAGAATGGCTGCGATCCACCGCCGGTGGGTCTTCCAAATCAACTCCACAGCATGGGCATCCCCGCCCGCTGCCCGGCGCACTAGATCTCGCTCATCCAACCGACTGYCCTCCGCCGTTGTCTCTGCCCCACCAGATGCGCCCAAGAAGCAGCCCCGTCAATATTGGGGCATAACCTCTGACTCAATGAACGGTTGTACCGACAACCAACCAATCCGTTCGCACCACACACCCCGAGAACTGCCCAATCCCACGCCCACTCGATCAACTCGGCATTCTCGAAGACGCGTCCATGCCTCTGGGCGATCACCTCGAAGAACTCCGAAAGCGCCTCCTCATCGCGATTCTCGGGCTGATCCCGTTTCTCATCGTCTCGTTYATYTTYGGMAGAGCCGTCCTGACCTTTCTCACCATCCCCGTCCGGCGCGCCCTCATCGAAGCCGGCCTCCAGCCAAAGCTCCAAGCCACCAGCCCTATCGAAGTCTTCTCCAGCTACATGAAGGTCGCCTTTCTCATGACCATCCTCGGCGGAAGCTGGTGGCTCGTCATCCAGCTCTGGCGTTTCGTCAGCCCGGGCCTCTACAAACAAGAACGACGATTCGTCTACATCCTCGTCCCGATGAGCTTTTCGCTCACCATCGTCGGCACCGCCTTCATGTACTACATCATGCTCCCGGTCGTCCTGACCTTCTTCATCAACTTCGGGTCAACACTTGGCGCAGGCGATGTCACCGCAGCCCCAACCATTGCACAGGTCACGCCAGAGATCCTCGCAGCAATCCCGAGCATCCCCGTCATCGACGGCGACTTGGCAAACCCCGAGGTCGGCCAGACCTGGATCAACTCGCGCATCATGCAGCAGCGCACCTGCATCGCAATCGACGCCGCCGGTATCCCACAGATCGTCGGCGCCTCCCTCGAAGCCGCCTCGGGCATCTTGCAGCAGTACCGGCTCACCGAGTACATCAAGCTCGTGCTGACCTTCGCCATCGGGTTTGCCGTCGGGTTCCAGATGCCCGTCGTCGTGCTGCTGCTGGGTTGGGCTGGGATCATCGACCGCAAAGCCATGTCCGGCTACCGCAAGTACATCCTCATGGGCTGCTTCGTTGTTGGTGCCCTGCTCACGCCCGCAGATCCCGTCTCCATGCTCCTTCTCGCGGGGCCGCTGTATCTGCTCTTTGAGCTGGGCCTGATTTTGCTCGTTGTCATGCCCGCCTCCGCCGTCGCCAGCGGCTTTGGGCGCGACAAACCAGATGACGACGACGACACCCACCCCGCCGACCGCGCCCCGCCCAAGATCAAGCCTGTCGATCCCGAGCAACTGCGAACGCCCTGGGACAAGAATCCGCCGAAAGATCCTGATTGATCCAGCCACCAGACCATCGCGCAGTTGAGCCGGGCGCAACCGACATCGCCATGATGCGAGAGGCCCTCAGGCTCGCCAGAGAGGCTGCGTCTGCCGACGAGGTTCCGGTCGGGGCAGTCGTCTGGGAGACGGCCAGCGGGATCGTACTGGGCACAGGGCGAAACCGGCGCGAAGAAGACAACTCACCATCCGCTCACGCCGAGTTCATTGCCATCGAACAAGCCTGCCAAGCCGTCGGCGACTGGAGGCTCAACCACTGCTCGCTCGCCGTCACGCTCGAGCCTTGCCCCATGTGCGCCGGGCTGATCGTCAACGCCCGCATCGGCCGGGTGGTCTTTGGCGCACTCGACCCAAAAGCCGGTGCCTGCTCGAGCCTCTTCCAACTGACAACCGATCCACGCCTCAACCACCGGGTCCATCTCGTCTCGGGTGTGCTGGCAGATGAAGCCGCCGACATGCTCAAAGAGTTCTTCCAAAGCCGCCGTTGAACACCCAACACGCCCGAAGCGCGAGCGAGGGAACTCTTGCCCAAGAACACAAAACCTCGCTTGCGCTTCGGGCGTGTCAAGGCACCGCCCGTTAGGCACCCCCGCAAACTGGTGGGAAGCCCCGACAACCCGGTTGTCCCCGGATAAGCCACACTTGGAGACACCGGCATCCGTCGGCTTGTCCATTCAGACTCCTAGGTGTCAGGATCTTAATTACTAAGAGATGTATAGAGATTCATTATCATAGTAGTAAGCCCTGTCGGTTTGTGGATAGCCACGGGTGAGCACGCGTAACACATTGTCGCAAAGCATCTTACAACAAATCAAAAAGCCCAGGATCTATGTCGGTTCGCTGTCGGCCGCGCTCGGCTGTTTCGCGCCGCTGTCGGCAGCAGCGCCCCCGGCTACCCACAAGCTGTCGGCTGACCCACAACAGCCGAGCGCCAGCGATAGGTTTTACACCGCTTATCCACAGCACCATGTCGGCTGCGCGAGCGGTCAAGTCCCATCCTGTTTGTTTGGGTCGTGTGCGACATTTGAGTGGATCAAGACTTTGTAATCACGCGGTACGAGCCTGTCATTGCTTACAAACCATTGCTTTAGATTACAAGCCGATGGATAGCGATCCATCGGTCCTCTTCCGCACACACATTCAGGTGGTTGGTCGTGCGGGGCGTACCCATTAGGAACCGATGGATTGCTATCCAYCGGCTTGGKGTWTSSRSWRTCSAASKRSYSKCCWKTKYSRANYCKKGGSWTCGMGNTSYYTCGRKCGCTTGCGCGATCTCAGGCTCATACTTTTGTCGGTCCCCGATCGTGCGGACGCCGTGGAGCACGGTCGTGTGGTCTCTGCCGCCAAAGTAGCCACCGATTTCTTCGAGCGAGTGCCGGGTGTGCTCGCGGGCGAGGTACATGCAGATCTGTCTGGGGAGCGCGATCGTCCGAGTGCGCTTGCGCGATTGCAGATCCGCGAGCCGGACGCCGTAGTACTCGGTCACATACCCGACAATTTGATCGATCGTCACGGGCTTGAACGCCTGGTTCGGGTCTTCACCAAGCGCCACACGCGCAAGCTCCAGCGTGATGTCAACATTGTCGACCGCGGCGTGGAGCTGGATCTTTGAGATCGCCCCCTCCAGCTCGCGGACATTGGTCTCGATCCGCGTTGCCACCAGCTCGGCCACATTGTCCGGGATCTCAAGCCCGCGCATCCGGCCTTTCTCTTTGACGATCTCAAGCCTCGTCTCAAAGCCCGGCTTTGCGATCTGCGTCACCAAACCCCACTTGAACCGACTCACCAAACGCTCCTCAAGCTCAGGAATTTGTTCTGGCGGCAAATCAGAACTCAAGACAATCTGCTTGTCGAGTTGGTACAGGCTGTTGAAGGTGTGGAAGAACTCTTCCTGCGTCCGGTCGCGTTTGGCCAGGAACTGGATGTCGTCGATCACCAGCACATCAAGATCACGGAACTGGTGGCGAAATGTCGTCATCCGCCCCGCCGCCACATCTTCCATAAACCGTGTCATAAAGTGTTCGCACGATGTAAAGAAGATCCGCGTCTGCGGGTTGTTGGCGCGCATCCGCAAACAGATTGCCTGCAACAGGTGTGTCTTACCAAGCCCCACATCGCCGTGGACAAAGTACGGGTTGTA
>NVSP01000155.1 GCA_002732755.1 Phycisphaera sp. | reverse complement strand
GTTTGCGGGCTTTGGGTCCGCCGACGACACGAACGAACGATTCAAGTATTTGCTTGAAGCTGCAAAAACGAGCACGAAAGCGAACACGGGTTTGTCGACCGCGTTTGATCTGCCGACGCTTATGGGGCGGGATTCGGACGATGCGCTGAGCATGGGCGAGGTTGGAAAGTGTGGCGTGGCGATTGACACGATCGAGGACATGCACCGCCTGTATGCCGACATCCCGATCGACAAGGTGACGGTCAGCCAGACCATCAACGGGCCGGCGGCGGTGATCTGGGCGATGTATTTGGCGATGGCTAGGCAGCGCGACATCCCGTGGGACACGCTGGGTGGCACGCTCCAAAATGATATTCTGAAAGAGTTTCATTCGCAGAACGAGTTTATCTATCCACCGGACCCTTCGGTGAAGCTGGTTGTTGACACGATCGAGTTCCAGAGCCAGCATTTGCCCAAGTGGAACAGTGTTTCTATCTCGGGGTATCACATCCGTGAGGCTGGCTCGAGCGCGACGCAGGAACTTGCATTTACGCTGCGTGACGGCATGGAGTATGTCGAAGCCTGCCTCGAACGCGGCCTAGATATCGACGACTTTGCGCCGCGGCTGAGCTACTTCTTCAACAGCCACAACGAGTTCTTCGAGGAGATCTGCAAGCTGCGGGCGGCGAGGCGGATTTGGGCGCGCATGATGCGCGAGCGTTACGGCGCTAAGAACAAGCGGTCGTGGTATATGAAGACGCACGTGCAGACCGCCGGGTGTAGTCTGACCGAGCAGCAGCCGCTGAACAACATTGTGCGGGTCGCGTACCAGGCGATGGCCGGCGTGCTCGGCGGGTGCCAGAGTTTGCATACGGACTCGATGGACGAGACGCTGGGCCTGCCGACGGAGCAAGCTGTGACGGTGGCGCTTCGGACACAGCAGATTTTGGCGCACGAAACCGGCGTGACGCGCACGGTTGATCCACTCGGCGGGAGCTGGTTTATCGAGAGCCTGACGGACCAGATGGAGGCCGAGGCTCTTGATCTGATTCGCGAGATCGACGAGATGGGCGAGTACGAAGAAATCGTGACAGAGCAGAATATTGAAGGCTCGCCCAATGCGGATCATCCGGCGTACAAGCCGACTAGGGGTTACGGCAAGGGCGCCGTCGGCGGCATCAACCAGGGCTWCTTCCGCCGCCACATCGCCGAGGCGAGCTACCGCTTCAGCGARGAGTGCGAGGCYAAGGACCGYATYATCGTCGGYGTSAACGAATATGTSGATGYSGARGAAGACCGCCAGATCGATATTCTGACCATCCCCGATTCGGTCGAGACRATYCAGGTCGATCGYCTGACGGACTTYAARGACCGCCGAGATTCGGGCGRGGTCGAGARGGCYCTGGACACGATCCGCGAGGCYTGCCGSGATGRYAAGAATGTGATGCCCTCGCTYGTCGATGGGTCACTKGCMAACTGCACGCTGGGCGAGATGGTGCAGGCGATGGCGGATATYTAYGGRMGGTATTCSGGYGGGCCGGAGTGGTGAGKGACGACGGTATCGCTTTTGAGTGGCCGATCGGACCACTTGATTCCGTAGGGARGGCGTATRCACGCTTTCTCATATCGCTTGATTGGACMGAYTCATTGGTARTGGCAGGGAGCCGAGAAGGACGCAATAAGTTTCTTTCAAATGCTTGGCTGTCTGCTTGTGGATCTTGCAATAAATACTACAAAACGCAGCTTGTATCAGCAGATGCTTTATCGCAATTGAAAATGAAGAGYTGGACAGGTCTTGTTTGGGAGCATGTCATACCCAAGCAGCGTTATATCCAAGGCCCATGCGAGASGCTGGCTGTCGATGGCAATCTCACTGAGCGGGCKGTRTCGGATYTRCTTYATAARTATTGGATTACAGCAACTATTACAAAAAMCGAAGACAACCTGCTCYCTCGGTCGCGTATGCCAGCCAATTGGGATGATGTCGATGTCTTTGCTCGATACCGAGAAACAGGTATTGAACTTGTAGTAAACCCATTCTTTCCAGTGAACTCTTTATAACTTGGCAGCTTTATCGGGTGTCACAGGTCCGGTGAGCCCTGAATGGTCACCGTTATTCACTCTCTGACGAGCCCGAAGCGCAAGCGAGGGGCTTTGCTTAAGAAAATACATCCTCGCTTGCGCTTCGGGCTCGTATACTTTGGTATGTCTTCTCCGCTCGCTTATTTTCTTACATGGACCACGCACGGGACTTGGCTTCATGGTGATGAGCGGGGCTCGATAGACAAAAAGCACAACGCTCGGCACAGTCCGGTGTTGACACCCGATTCGGAGCGGATCACAAAATCGCGTGATCGAATGGGTGCCGATTCGTTCATGCTTGTGCCAGATGCAAAGAATGTTGTAGATCAAACTGTGCGGGATCATTGTGCATTTAGGGAGTGGGAATTGCCCGCCTTGAATGTTCGATCGAACCATGTGCATGTTGTGGTGCGTTGTCCGCAGAATGTTTCGCCTGAAACCGCGATGTCACAATTCAAAGCGTGGGCGACGCGGCGGTTGCGGGAGGCGGGGCATCTCGGTACGGATGCGAAAGCTTGGACTGAGCACGGCTCGACGCGATGGATCAACACTGAATCGAGTCTTGCCTCAGCGGTGGATTATGTGATGAATCATCAGGACTGAAAATAATCCAACGACGAGCCCGAAGCGCGAGCGAGGCGCTTGTGCCTTTATGAAATGCACCCTCGCTTGCGCTTCGGGCTCGTTATTGGTATATCAACCACCCAACCCCCGCCCAGACAACCAGATGCAGCCCCGCGATCAGTGGTAGGCCGAGGGTGAATTTCTTGATTCTGGTCTTGTGCCGGGTGGTTATCATGGCAAGCATGCCGCCGGGCCAGCCGAAGGCGAGGCTGAGGAGGATGAGCGTTCTTTCGGGTGTCCGCCAGAGGTCTTTCTTGGCCTTGCGTTTGTCGAGGGCGAAGGCGGCGAATGTCACGATGGACGACACCAGATAGATCCCGATTGCGATTGCTACATACATCATCGCGTACACGATATCCTGTTGGGATGAAGAACGCGAAGTGGGCCGTGTTGGTGTGTGTGTTGTTGGCGATTGCGATTTGTCAGGTCGGGTGCAGGGGGTACACGATTCGGCCGCCGATGGAGGTCGCGGACCCGGCGCGTGTGTACATCGTTGACTATGGGTGGACGAGCCGGCTGTGGCTGCCCGAGGACGCGGGCGGGYYKWCMRAGTGGSNCTNNGGCGACTGGCGGTGGTACGCCAAGGACCAGACGAATTTGCTGTACGGCGCGGTGCTTTTGAGTTGGCCGACGGCGGCGACGCTTGGCAGGCATGATCGCCCGAGCGGGCCTTGGGATGATTCTGGTGAGTTGTTGCCGGACCTCGTTGGGTATGCGGGGCTTGTGCATGAGTTCGATGTTGAGCAGAGCGCGATGCAAGAACTACGATATTCACTACACGAACGGTTTGAGAGTCAGAGCGATACGGAGTTCTACAACGAGCGYCGGCRGATGTCGTTCGTCAAGGATGATTCGGGGTATTGGTTCTGGCACCAATCGACGACGGTGATGGCTGATTGGACGCGTGAGCTTGGGTGCGAGGCTTCGGGGTTCTCGCTTCGGGCGAACTACGAATTCAAAGCGCCAGGGATGACGACGGTGTTTGACCCCAAGAAGTAGCGGTTTTCTCGGTTCTTATCGGGCGTACGCCATCAAGACAGGTTCGTTCTGGGCCGATATGTGTTGCAGGACTACACCCGGAAGGAGCGTGCGTTGGGGGAAGCCAGCCACAGCCAAGAGAGGCCGATTGATTTGCCGATGGAGGCGCTGGAAGCGGCGTGTGCGCGGAATGCGCCGCTTGAGATCGTGCAGGCCGACCTTGCGGGCGAGGAGCCGTTTGCGCGCGGCAGGATGCTCGAGATCGAGAGCGGCKTGATCYTGCTYGAGCAGGTKCAGCTTATYGGKAAGGTTGCCAAGTTTGCCAAGARGACRCCRWWKYKTGCSYWCYWYSRSWAWSKTSSMAGRSTGYRWGAKKYWSKYWMYCRCGTGMTSYMTGWRRMMAMSYYYGWRRAMTTSMRWSKYGCSRTYYWGGWWCMYGSMWTGRAMMYMRCMMTGCCGTCGGAAGTGGAAGAGGGACAGCGGCGGAATGTGTACCGCATCCCGCTCGGCGCGATCAAAGATCCGATCCGCGTTGAGGTTTGGCAGGATAACCCGCCGGAGCGTGGCAATTTTTTGTTGCAAGATGGTCAGTTGATCGAGGGTGACGGCGTGACCTGTTCGCGCGAGGGCGGCGAGGCGGACGAGGGGCACATGCTTGTACCATCGCGGCAAGCCGACTGGATGGGTTCACTGATCGATGCGTCGGATGTTGGTCTTGGGATCAATGTTGAGAAGTGCCGAATGAGCGAGATGAAACAGTTTTGCGAGTGCTGGATTCGCTTTGAGCTGCCGGATGATGATGCGGGTCCGATCGTGTTTCGGGTTGAAACGCGGCAGGTCCGAAGCATCCGTGAGGGCGTCATCCGCGTCGGCTTTCTTGTGCTCGAGGGGAAGGACCGGTGGGCGCACGCGGGGAAGGTGCGTCGGCTCTGGAACTTCCTGACAATGTGGCGGCGCAAGGTTTGCCGGGTGATCGATCCGACCGAGATGGGTAAGGCCTAGCCTTGCGCTGTGGCACCTCCGCTTGAAACATTCCAGACCGATCAGCCGGGGCTGCCCGACGGCGATTCGGCTGTCTTTATCACAACGATGGCGCACGCGCTTGGTACCTACGGCGCATCGGCGCACAAGCTCGAAGATGCGCTCGTTACGATCTCAGAACGGTTCGGGCTGGAGGGGCAGTTTTTCTCGGCGCCCACCGCGGTCTTTGCTTCGCTCAAGACACCGACGGGTCGGCCTCAGACGACGCTGATCCGGGTGCATCCGGGTGAGGTTCATCTGGAGCGGATGGTGCAGCTCGATGAGATTCTAGTTGATGTTGCAGAGGGCAAGGTTGGGGCCGCTGAGGGGACACGCCGGATTGATGCGGCCCTCTCGACGCCGGATCGCTACGGCGTGCCGCTGACGATTGCGAGTTTTTCGGTGACTTCTGCGTGTGCCGCGCGGTTCTTTGGTGGCGGGGTGAACGAGATTCTTGCAGCGCTCGTCGCGGGGCTGGTGATCGGGTTRCTGCTTGTCTTTGCGACACGCGGCCGAGACCTTGCACGGCTAATCGAGTTTTTGTGCGGCTTTGTCATTTCGTTCGGTGCGTTTGCGTGGGCGAAGTTTGTTATGCCGATTTCACCCGAGATCCTGATGCTTGCGGGGCTGATCGTTTTGTTTCCCGGGTTGACGCTGACGATGGCGATCCACGAACTGGCGACCCGGAACCTGAGTTCCGGCACGGCGAGGATGATGTCGGCGGTCACGGTACTTGTGTCGATCGGCTTTGGGGTTGGGCTTGGAACCAAGCTCGCGGATATGGCGTTTGCGGGCGCGGCTCCGATGGTGTCGGTGTCGTCATTGCCGCAATGGTCGCTGTATCTGGCGGTTGCGATTGCGCCGATGTCGCTTACGGTATTGTTCAAAGCCCGGCTGCAGGACATGCCTGTCTTGGTCGTTTCGGGTTTGATCGCGTATGTTGGCGCACGGATCGGTGCGGAGAATCTTGGGCCGGAGCTTGGCGCGTGTGTTGGCGCAGGGCTGATGGGTTTGTACTCGAACATGTACAGCAGGGTTGCCCGTCGGCCTTCGAGTGTGCCGGCGATTGTTGGGGTGATGCTGCTTGTGCCGGGGAGTATCAGTTTCCAGAGCGTGTCGTCGTTTCTTGAGCACGATGCGCTGGGCGGGATCGAGACCGCGTTTGCGACGCTGCTTGTTGCGATGTCGCTTGTGATCGGGTTTCTGCTCTCGAATGTCGCGCTCCCGCCGAGGCGTGCGCTTTAGCGGTCGGTTGATTCGGATGAGTCGCTGCCCTCACCTAGGCATTCTTCAAGAACCGCGGCGAGTCTGATCCCGGCTTGGCTCAGGCGAAGCTCTGCAATGGGGGCAGCCTTGGCGACATACTCCTCGCCTACCTCTGAGTCTGGTTCGAGTATGTAGGCGTACTGCTCGGCGATGTTGTGCGATTCGAATGCCCAGCGGCCCGCGGTTGCTTGCCAGTCGTTGTCGGCTGTTCCTGCGAGCCATGTGAGTTTGTCCATGTCGTCGATGTCTTTGTAGAGGCGGTCGGCGCGGTTGACCCATGTTTCGTCGCTGGATGCGTTGAGTATGCCGGTGTCCCAGATCCGGTGCAGGTTGGTTTCTTCGCCGAGGAATGTGAGGTCGATGCTGTTGCCGCCGCGGTCTTCGGCTCGGCCGGCGTGCATGGGTTGSKRSRSKTYGCCSWSWRMSKSGMYGNGNAACATKMGKKYYYCKCNCGCGTYMTYGTGRYKKSKKYKCRYKGYSYKYWWGMMSMGKKRSRRAGKGTYMGRWCGYSGMCASMWCGSMSSYCWMGKCGGGGCAGTCGCGGTCGGGGTCGTACTCGCTTGCATCGAACGGGAGATTGACATAGTGCAGCGGGGCGGACCAGCGGTAGGCATTTTCCCGGCGGACCGCATCGGCCCAGTTCGAAACCTCGGCGAGACTCGAATCACCGAGCAGCTCCCGGATTTCTTTGCGTGTGGTTGGGCTGAGTTCGCGCCATGCGATGTCGGCGATGATCGAGTGTCCGTCCTTGCCCCAGCCGCCGGCGGCTGAGACGGAGAGGATGAGGATGATCGATAGGGATACGAGTTTGGCGAGGG
>NVSP01000154.1 GCA_002732755.1 Phycisphaera sp. | reverse complement strand
TACCCTCGGCCGCGGCGATTTTTGCGATGACGCCAAACCGGAAATCGACCGCGAGCTTAGCCTGGAACACATCGCTGAACCCGATCGTGGCAAACCCGATACCCGCGACAAACAAGAGGCCCGCAAACTCAGGCACAGAATTAAAAAGCAAGGGTGCAATCGGCGAGATCGCACCGAGAATCACCAGCGTAAACACACCACCAAGCGCCGCCGCCCAGAACGCCGAACTCACCCAATCGTCGATGTTCTTGTGCCGATGCGTTAGGATCTCGCGCAAGCCGATTTTGTTGACCAGACAAAACACCTCGGCGAGCGCGAGCGCCTTGCCCCATCTACCAAAATCATCGTCGAGAACATACATCGCGATCACAAGCTGGCCAAACGAGGCCAACAGCTTGGTCATCATGGTGACACCAACCATCGCGGTCGCGCCGCGGGCGACGGCCCTACCGATTGAATCGTGTGAATCAACCACTCTTGTTTTTTTCGTAAAACAACGCGTCTACACGAGCGGCCGCTCGTCTTTGTCGTTCTCGCCAATGGTCAACACGTTCTCGTATTCGACTACGGATAGCCTCGTAATCATCGTCGACCTGCTGAATCTTCTCTTGCAGCAACTCGGCGCTGAGTTTGTCGGCGCGTATCACAAACTCTTCCATGCCGATTGATTTCATAAAATCAATACACTTTGGTTCGTATGCGATCGAAATACATGGTATTCCGAGCCCGGCCGAGAGCACTACGCCATGAAGTTTTTGCGACACAACAATGTCATATCTGTCCAACAACTTTAAAAACTGAGGCGTGTTATTATATTCACTCCACACCTCGCTAGCGTCCAGCAAGTGCTTCCGAATAACTACACTGGCACGAGCAAAATCTACCGAATGCATCCCAAAGAAATCAACCGTCCACCCAGAATCACCCAAGAGCAAGGCGGCTCGACCGAGCCCATCCTCGATCTCTTCTTGCGTGCCCCATGCCGGACCAATGTTCCCGGTATTAAAAACGATACGTCTTGAACGCGCCCGCTGTCCCGGTCCAATCTCAGGACAAACCGAAAGCGCCGGATCACCGATAATCTCGTGCCCTTCGATTCCTAGGTCATCTAGCATCGCCGCTGAATCGGGCCCGCGAAGGCCTATATACCCCACGTTTTGCAGCACATCACGYCACTCATCCTTTCGGGGCTCATAGCCAAGGCCGCCAAGTCGCTTGCTCCAGAACTCCGCATCAATCACGCCCGTACCAAAGACCGCAGTCGGTATGCCGCGGCGTTGTGCATCCCGCAGGAACTTAATGTATCCCTTGTGAAAGATAAGCGTACCACCACCGAGCATGACACCGTTGAACAGCCGGTTCTTTCGGACAAGCAGAGCGTGCAACGAGAGCTCGATGGGAAACGGATCGTAGGTTGATATCAGTCTGTCATTTGGGAATAGACCTGTAAACGCATCATATAGCGCCTCGTCACCGAGATTGGACTTGCCAACCCAGCCAACGTACCCAATCGCGGGAACACGGCTAAAGTATTCACCCAACGACTGAAACGATCGGCCCCTGCGACTGCCCACAACACGCCGCGACTGCCGAATAGAACCAACTGCAAGTTTTTTGAGCCTGCGAACAATTCCCGATTGGCCGCTTGCTCGCTCGCTCACTGATCATGCCCCGTAAACTCTGGCATCGAATGCCCCGCGTCCCGCAGCGTCTTCTCGCGAGATGCCAACTCTACATCGTGATCGACCATCATCGTTGCCAGTTCTTCAACAGTCGTCTTCGGCTCCCAGCCCAGCTTGGCCTTAGCCTTGCCCGGATCACCGAGCAATAAATCGACCTCCGCGGGCCTCAGATATCGCTTGTCATACTCGACATGCTCAGCAAAGTTCAGCCCCGCCACCTTGAATGCAAGGTCCGCAAACTCGCGCACGCTGATCGTCCGGCCGGTCGCCACCACAAAATCATCTGCCTCATCCTGCTGGAGCATCCGCCACATCATCTCGACATAGTCGCCCGCAAAGCCCCAGTCGCGTTTGCTGTCGAGGTTGCCGAGGTACACCTTGTCYTGCAARCCCATCTTGATGCGCCCGACCGCACGSGTGATCTTGCGSGTCACAAATGTCTCGCCCCGGCGTGGGCTTTCGTGGTTAAACAAAATGCCGCAGGACGCGTGCATGCCGTAGCTTTCGCGGTAGTTGACCGTCATCCAGTGCGCCATCAATTTCGCGCACGCGTAAGGCGACCTCGGATAAAAAGGCGTCGTCTCGGTTTGGGGAGATTCAACGACCTTGCCGTACATCTCAGAACTCGATGCCTGGTAGTACCGCACCTCGTGGTTGGTTTTGTCGCGGTAGTCGCGGATGGCTTCGAGTAGTTTGAGCGAGCCCATCGCGACCGTCTCGGCGGTATAGATCGGCATGTCGAACGACACGCGGACATGGCTCTGGGCGCCGAGGTTGTAGACCTCGTCGGGCTTGATCTTGTCGATGAGTTTGGCCATGACATTGGCATCGCAGAGGTCGCCGTAGTGCAGGAAGAGGCGGGTGCCGTCGAGGTGCGGGTCTTGATAGATGTGATCGATGCGTTCGGTGTTGAAGGAGGAGGCTCTCCGGTTGATGCCGTGGACCTCGTAGCCCTTGGCGAGGAGGAGTTCGGCGAGGTAGCTTCCGTCCTGCCCGGTGATCCCGGTGATGAGTGCTTTTTTGCCGTTTGGTGTGGTCATTGGGATGAGGATAGGAAGGCACCCGACAATTCGCGTGCATCCCTCTCAACAGAGGGGTGCACTGGCCTCGAATATAGGGCATCATATTATGCATCGTTCAATCCCAACAGGAGAAGCCAGAGATGAAGACCCTCATTCCAGCCGCCGCGTTCGCCTTGCTCGCCGGCACCGCATCCGCCGAAACCACCCAACTCGGCCCCGACACCTACAAGGTCGATGCCGGGGTCGCCTTCACCATGTCAAACGACGGCGCCTCCAGCTACCTCTTCAGTTGGACCGACAGCTCGGGCACCTTCACCGACATCCTAGACCCAACCTTCATCCTCTCCTCAGGCGAGACCTACACCTTCACACGCACGACCAGCGCCCACCCCTTCGTCATCTGCAACGACACGCTCCCCATCGCCGGCACCGACGGCTCATTCACTAGAACAACCTCCGACGGCGCGGTCATCGACGCAGCCACGCTCACACCAATCGCCGACTTCACCGCCGACCCCGCGCCCACAAAAGACCTCATCTCGTGGACGCTGTCTGATACCGACATCGCCATCTACTACTACACATGCCGAGTCACCGGTCATGCCGACATGACCGGCAAGATCGAAGTCGTCGCAGCCGACGAACCCTGCCTGCCCGATGTCAACGGCGACGGCATGGTCACACCCACCGACTTCACCGCATGGATCAACGCATTCAACAACAACCTCCCAGAATGCGACCAAAACGGCGACGGCTTGTGCACACCAACCGACTTCACTGCCTGGATCGCCAACTTCAACGCCGGGTGTTGATCACATCGCGGTGTCCAAACCCGATGGATGTTGAAACATGTACCCCAAAGTCCACCAACGGAATGCGCCGCTGGCGGTATTTGGGGCAAGCTCTGCCACATTGCGCGGCGTCYGCGTCCGCTAATCCGATGATTTTGTCCGATTATCCTCGGCAACACGACAATCCGGCTTAGACTCAAGCGTTAGCAAGACGGTGTGACTGCTCGTGTTCGTGGGGGCTGCCGGCAGTCAATTCAGGGAGCGGTGACTATGTGTATGCAGCGGGTTTCCTGTAGGCTTGGTCTTGTTGTTGTCGCTGCGGCTTGGACTCTGTTCTGCGTTTCGGTGCACGCCCAGCCAACCTTTAGCAAACTCGACCCTGTCGTCTTCCCACCCGAGAACCAACTCACCGAATCAAAGCGAGTCCTCGGAAAAATACTTTTTTGGGACGAACAACTCTCCAGCGACAACACAATGAGTTGCGGCACATGCCACATCCCAGAAGCCGCCGGCGCTGATCCTCGCATCGCGAWCAACCCGGGCATCGATGGCATCGGCGGCACTTCCGATGACATCCACGGCTCCYWSGGCGTYGTRSRCKYMGACRASAMCAACRWCTWCSTCGWCRRCRRCMYCTTCGRCMMMMWCSSCCAGRTCACNGGGCSRSMMGMMRMCCMSRNCCATCAACKCRGYCTWYKYCAACGASCTGTTYTGGGAYGGCCGCGCMRCSTCACAGTTCATCGACCCCGAGACCGGGGCCGTTGCCATCGCATCTGGCGGCGCACTCGAAAGCCAGGTCGTCGGCCCGCCGCTGAGCGATGCCGAGATGGCGCACTCAAATCGCAACTGGCCCCAGATCACATCCAAGCTCCAGACCGCTCGCCCGCTTGCACTGGCGATAAACCTGACCGCAGATCAAGCCGCGGCCATCGCGGCAAACGCCACCTACCCGGACCTCTTCGCCGACGCGTTTGGCGACCCCGCGATCTCCGCCAAGCGCATCGCATTCGCCATCGCGACCTACGAGCGCACGCTCGTTTCTGACCAGTCGCCGTGGGACGATGTCCAGGCGGGCGACGCGAGCGCGATGACACCGATGCAGCATCAGGGCTGGGCCTTCTTCCAGAGCGCGCGATGCGACATATGCCACACACCGCCGCTCTTCACAGACAACATGTTCCGCAACATCGGCATCCGGCCCATCGCGCTCGACTCGGGCCGCCAGGCAATCACGGGGTTGACCCAAGACCGGGGCAAGTTCAAGACGCCCGGCCTCCGCAACTCGGGCCTGAAGACAACCTTTATGCACGCCGGCGACGAGCCGACACTCCGGCGAGCCGTCAGATTCTATGTTTTCCCACCACCCTTCCCCGACAATGTTGATCCATTCATGGGTGCTGTCAGCCTCTCGCCACTCGATGTCGCCGCCGTCACCGAGTTCATCGCCAACGGCTTGCTCGACCCGCGCGTCGCCGCCGGCACATTCCCATTCGATCGCCCAACACTCCGCTCAGAGCTTGCTGCAAACCCGGTGCTCATCGGCGCAGGCAACGACAACGGCTCGGGCTTCATCCCAACCATGCTCGCAAGCGTTCCACCAAACGCGGGCAACGACGAGTTCAAAGTCGGAGCCACCGGCATGACTGGCGGAACATCGATGTCGCTGTTCGTCTCGATGACCGCGCCCGTCGGAAACAACATCACGCCAGACGAAATCTTCGGCCCGTTCACCGCAACCTCGGGCGACGGCGTAGCGCCGATCGTCACCGGATTCTGGCCCATCGCCGACGACCCGGCACTCGACGGCCAAACCGTCTACTTCCAGTGGGTCGTTGATGCGACCGGCGCGCGGTCACCCATCGCAGCCGCCACCATCTTCTGCGGCACCGGCGGCTGCACTCCGCCATGCCTAGCCGATGTCAACCACGACGGCAAGGTCACACCCACAGACTTCACCGCATGGATCAACGCGTTCAACAACAACCTCCCAGAATGCGACCAAAACGGCGACGGAGTCTGCACACCAACCGACTTCACGGCATGGATCGCCAACTTCAACGCCGGCTGCCCGTAGTAACCAATAAGAAGCCGTGAGCGTAAGCACGCGGCACCGGGCGATAGGCATCGGACACGAGCCCAGAATTGGCTTGGGCCCATTGCCTACCTGTGGTACACTGCCACCGGGACACACAGAAAGGTCTGGACCATGGCAGCGATCATTCGCAGTATCTTCTTCACCGCCACTCTCGCTGGCACGAGCATCTGTGCGCAGGCGGCCCAGCATCAACCAGAAAACCTGCCGATGTTCACCGAGCAGCCCGGCATCATGGAGTTCAGCGGCCAGCTCATCGTGCGCCCACGCCAAGACCTCTTCGCTGCAACCAACCCCGCGCCAAACGCATCGCCCGCACGACCAATCCGAAACTTCCAAGCCGCCCAACCGTCCGATCTCGCACGAGCAAGGCTGATCCCAAACGCAATCGAGTTCTTTGGCGAGGTTGATGAATACATCATCACAGTCCCCGCGGGCCACGATGAGAACTCCTACGCCCGCCAGCTCCTTGCCACCGGCGACTACGAGTATGTCGAACCAAACTGGACCGTCTACCTCGTTGACACGGTCCCCAACGATCCAAACTTCCCCTCATCCTGGCAGCACACCAACATCGAATCAGCCAAGGCGTGGGATATCGTCACGGGGGACAACACCGCCATCGTCGCGATCATCGACACCGGCGTGGACCTTGACCACCCAGACCTCCAGAGCCTGCTCGTCCCCGGATTCAACGCGGTCTCCGACCTCACCCAAGCAGAAGGCGGCGACGTCAACGATTCCAACGGCCACGGCACATTCTGCTCAGGATGCGCCGCCGCCCACGGCAACAACGCCACGCAAGTCGTCGGCGTCGGCTGGAACTTCCAGATCATGCCCGTCCGCGTCAATGTCGGATCAGCAGGGTCTGCATCACAAGGAAACCTGAACCAAGGCGCACGCTGGGCTGCAGACAACGGCGCCACGGTCGTCAATGTAAGCTGGTCCGGCGTCGAATCTGGTGGTGTCCAGGTCACCGCAAAGTATTGCCGAGAGAAAGGGGCCTTGTACTTCCGCGCAGCGGGCAACGACGGCAGAAACCTCGCCGGGTTCGAGCACGAAGACGCCGKSGYCSTNGSCNGNMTTCAACAWNNCNATCMGMKRMMMGNGCCGGGTTCAGCAACTTTGGAACACCCATCGACATCTTCGCCCCAGGCTCAGGCGTTCGCGCCACCACACTCGGCG
>NVSP01000153.1 GCA_002732755.1 Phycisphaera sp. | reverse complement strand
TCAATGGCGTAACACGAAGGGCGATCTTTAAAAAGCCTTCTGCGGCTTCTTTGTCGAACACAGTCACAGTATTGGAGTTTAACTTGTTTCGGATTGATCTTAGAGTCACGATTGCTGTATAAAGCTCGGATGAAAAATCGAGATGTCGTAAGCGGTCTTCTACTTTTAATGTAGAGGATTTTGCAGCTTTGTCTGCGTCAAAAAATTGCTTTTCTACTAGGTCGCAGGCTCTTGATGCAATATTTTCGGTGATCGAGAATCCGTTCATGATACACATTGTGGAGGCATTTGTGGCATGTGGAATTAGATTGAGAACCTGGGTGCCGGCACGTTTTATTTCTACTGAAAGTACATCTAGAGCAATTCTGTCACTCCGGAGTTCGTTGATGTTGGTTGCGGTCGTGTCCTGTTGGGCTGGGGCGTCCGCCGGCTGCTGTAGTTCTGGTTCTATCGTGGCGGCGGCGGGTTGGGGCAGTGAGCTTAGAGTATTGTCGATGTCTGCTTTGACACTTTTAAATTCAATGCGATTAATTTTTGTGATTAATATTTCAAGTTTGTCTATGAGCGTGTGTATTCTTTTGTGGAAAAAGAGTGCTAAGAACAAGACAATAATTGGCCACGTGGCTAGCACTTTTACTAGCTCGAGGCTCCATTTGCACCAGTCAAGCAGAAGGCTAAAAATTTCATATGGATTCATACCAAATACCCCGTCTCCGCCAACCCCTCGTCGACCTTCCCCTTAAACTCCTCAAAACCCGCCCTTCCCATCAGCCCGAAGGTCGCCCGTTTGCCGAGTTCCACCGCTGGTTGGTTGTAAGCGTCGATGTTGAGCATCAGGCCCGCGTACGCTGTGGCGATCTGCCAGAGGTTGATGAACTCGCCGACATGGTGGGCATCGACCTTTGGGAACTTGATCGTAAAGTTGGGCCTCTGGCTTTCGTTGAGCGCGAACTCGGTCGCTCGCTTCTCGGCGTTCATGAGTTCGACTAAGTTTGAACCTTCAAGATATTTGAGGTTCTCGATACCCAGGCCGGTGGGGATCTCGCCCTTGTAGGGGCCAAAGCTCTCGACTTCGATCAGCCCAATGACCTTGTCGTTTGGGCCTTCGCGGTAGAGCTGGACCTGCGAGTGCTGGTCTGTGGTGCCCAGCGCCTTGATGGGCGTGAAGCCGGTGAAGACTTCTTTGCCATCGCGGTCGAATTGCTTGCCGAGGCTCTCGGCCCAGAGCTGGCGGAACCAGTCGGCGAGCAGGTAGAGGCTGTTGGCGTAGGGCATGAGGACATGGTTGGTCTTGCCCTTGCGCGTGCCGAGTTCGACGAGCAGAGCCGCGAGCATGGCCGCCGGGTTCTCGTTGAGTTTTTCGCTGGAGCAGCGTTTGTCCATCGCATCAGCGCCGTCGAGGAGCGCGTTGATGTCGATGCCGCACATGGCAGCACTAAAGAGGCCGACGGGCGAGAGCACACTGAACCTGCCGCCGACACCCTCGGGGACGGGGAGCGTGACGAATCCCTCAGCGTCGCAGATCTGCCGCATCGTTCCCTTTTCGGGGTCGGTGATGGCGACGATATTTTTGGCGTAGCCCTCGCCGAGTTCGCGTTTGAGCAGGTCGCGGATAATCATGAACTGGCTTGCGGTTTCTGCGGTCTCGCCGGATTTGCTGACGACATTGAAGATGGTGCGTTCGTAGCCGCCGTTCTTTTTGCAGATGTCGAGGACCGCGGCGACACTGGTCGGGTCCACATTGTCCAGCACGAAGAGCCTCGGCCCGCCGCGTTCTTCGTCGCTTTGCAGGTTCCACATCGGGCTGCGGAGGGCCGAGTGGAGGGCAATGTTGCCAAGCGCCGAGCCGCCGATGCCTAGGACGATGAGGTTGGAGGCTCTTGGGCGGAGTTCATCGACGAGGGCTTTGATGGCGGGGATGTGGTCCTGCCGCATCTGGCCTCGTGCGAGTTCGCGCCAGCGTTCCCAGCCGGTGCCCCGGGTCTGGGCGAGTCTTTGGGTGAGGTCGGCGATGCCTTGGGCTAGATCGCCCGCCGGGTCGAGCCGGGCGGGGTCAAGGCCGTGAGGGCCGACGCGTGAGGACAGGCAATTGGCGTAGTTGATAGTGAGCATGTGAGTAGCGTAGAGGGATTTCTGTCGACGATCATGCTTGGATGTATACAGACCGATACAGTGCGGCGGGCAAGTGCCCGAATCAGGAGTCAAGGCACAATGGTCCACCCATGGCATGATGTCACCCCCGGCGTTCAGGGGCTTGAACTTCCCCGAAACTTCCGCGCGATCATCGAGATCCCAAAAGGCTCCAGCAACAAGTACGAGCTGGACAAATCTACAGGCATGATCAAGATTGACCGCGTGCTCAGCTCAGCGGTCTACTACCCGGCGAACTATGGCTTTGTGCCTCAGACCCTCGCTGAAGACAACGACCCGCTCGATGTGCTGGTGTTTTGCACCGAGAAGATCCCGCCGCTGTGCATGTGCGATGCCCGGGCGATCGGTGTGATGACGATGATCGATGATGGCGAACCAGACCACAAGATCGTGGCTGTGCTGTGCAACGACCCGGAGTTCGCCGATTTTCACAAGGCCAGCGACTTCTCGCAGTACACGCTCCGCATGATGAGACGGTTCTTCGAGGACTACAAAACGCTCGAAGGTAAAGAGGTCGAGGTCGATGAGATCATGCCCGCTGAGGTGGCAGACGCGATTATCGAAGATGCGCTGGCGCGGTACTCGGCGGTCCGGCGGACGGGTGGGATCACAGGGCTGATGGCATAAGTGGCTCTCTCTTAGGTAGCCCAGTTCTCCGAACTGGGTCTTCTTACAGGCAACAATCAAAATGCAACCCAGTTCGGAGAACTGGGCTACCTAAGAGCTGGGGCACCTAAGAGAACTGGCTTRCCAAGGCCTAGGGTTGCCGGATGCTCAGAGATATCTCACATGTGCTGATCAGCGAAGAACGCATCCGTAAGCGGGTCCACGCGATCGGTGCGCAGATCGCAGCCGACTTTGCCGATTCCCTGGATGATGACAGCCCGCTGGTCCTGATGCCCGTCATGACGGGGGCGTTGGTGTTCTCGGCGGACCTGATCCGGCACCTGCCCTTCAAGCTCAAGCTCGAACTTGTTGCGATCTCCAGCTATCCGGGCAAATCAATGGCGTCCAAGGGTGTCAAGATGGCCAGCGAACTGCCCAAGGATCTCGAAGGCAAGCATGTGCTGATCGTCGATGACATCCTCGACTCGGGGCACACGATCGCGGTGCTCAAATCGCTCATCGAGGAGCAAAGCCCCGCGAGCATCAAGGTCTGCGTGATGCTCGAAAAACAGCGCAACGATGGGCCACCGATCGTCAAAGCGGACTATATCGGGTTTTCGATCCCGGATGAGTTTGTCGTGGGCTACGGCCTCGACTACGACGGCTACTACCGCAACCACCCCGAGATCGTCACGCTCCGCGAAGATGCGCTCTAGGCTTTGTTTGACGGTTCAACGAGCCCCTCGCGTGAGCGAGGGAGCCACTGCCTAATAGCCCTTGTCCCCTTCCTCACGGAAGGGGCTCGTTAAATTGCGATCTGTCAAACAGAGACCAGTCACCATGAGCCAGCAACCCATCAAAGCAATGCGACAGGATGTGCTCCCCGCAACCGACTCGGGTAGCGCGGTGCGGATCGACTTGGGCGAGGGCGAAGAGGTGATTCTGGTGATCCAGCCACACTGGTTGTATGTGGTGCTGGATCGGCCGGTCGTGTCGTTGTTTCTTGTCGCGGTGTGTGTTGGGGTGTGGTTCATGACGGACGATTGGCTGATGCGGTTGATGGGTGTGTTGCTGCTTGTGGGTTGGCTTGGCTGGCAATTGGCAGNACGCCAGTCTCGGCGGTATGTGCTGACGAGCCGGCGCGTGGTCGCGGTGGCTGGGCTGCTCCGCCAGCGCGTGGTCGATGCGCCGATCCGCAATGTCAGGCAGGTCACGATGTACAAATCCATCCCGGAAAGGTTCTTGGGTCTTGGTACGCTTGGGTTCGCCACCGCGGGCACCGGCGGGCAGGATGTCGTCTGGCGGCTCATCGAACGCCCGGGCGAACGCTTCGGGCAGGCCCGAAAGCTGATCGACCAGCAGCCGACGACTGAGCCAGCCGGAGATGCGGAATGATTATGCCGGTTGTCATCGGGATCGCGGGCGGGATCGGTTCGGGCAAGAGCACGGTCGCGGGCTTTTTCGCAGAGGCGGGGTGCGTGGTCTACGACGCGGACAAAGAGGTCACCAGGCTCTACACCCGGCCAGATGTGCTGGACCAAGTAAGGCAGTGGTGGGGTGAGGAAGCGGTTGTTGATGGCGAGTTGGACCGAGCCACCATCGCACAGATCGTCTTTGAGGACGAGTCGCAGCGGGATCGGCTCGAGGGATTGTTGTTCCCGCTACTCCACAAACGCCGGCACGAGATGATCGAGGACGCGGCGGATAATGATGTGGTGGCGGTAATAATCGATGCTCCGCTGCTCTATGAGGCGGCTCTGGATGAAGAGTGCGATGTCGTCATTTTCGTCGATACACCCCGTGAAATACGGCTGGAGCGTCTACGGGCACGGTCCGGCTGGGATGAGGCGGAACTGGCAAGGCGAGAAAAAGCGCAGCTGCCACTTGATGCCAAGCATCGGCGGTCCGATTATGTAGTAGACGGATCAGGCTCGACCCACGAGGTTAGGGGCCGGGTTCATCGCCTCCTCGAAGAAATCATCGCCGACCGCTCCGCGTAGCCACGCGAAGAAAGCTGATTCGGCTCACACATCCGCACCCGTTCTTGGCCGGCATTGTTCAGGCTGCTGAGATTCTGGTGTGCCAATCCGAGACCACAAGGTGTCTGTGTTCGGCTGCCTGCCGACCTGCATTTTTTCACCCGACTCACAACCATGGCTTTTTGTGCAGAGTCTGGCCTTTCTCTTGTATCTGAAGGATCGTTTTCCATGGCTAAGACCAAGGACGTTGATGACGCCCCCAAGACGCGCACCAAGCGCAAGCCCGCTGCCGACGCAGGCGAGGCGACGACCAAAAAGGTCACCAAGAAGCGGACGACCAAGAAGGCGGCTGCCGGCGGGTCCGACGCAGCGGTCGAATCCAAGCCAGCGCCAAAGGCAGACGCACCCAAAGCCGAGACCAAAAAAGCCGAGGGTGGTTCGCCAGATACAGGTTCAAAGCCAACCCAAGAATCAGGCCAAGGCGGCTCGGGCCAGAGCAACCAAGGCCAGAACCAGAACAACAACGACAACAACCAGCGCGGTGAGGGTGGCCAGCAGGGCAACAAACGCAGGCGCAAGAAGAAACGCCGCGGCGCCAACATGACCCCACAGAGCGGCGGTCCTCGTCACAACAACAATAACAACAATAACAACAATAACAACAACTCCGGCAACTCCGGCATCCCCGGCCACCTTCTCCCGAGCGATGAAGAACTCGAACGCGAAGCCCGCGAGCTCGAACGAGCGATCGAGGCCAAGGGCACCGACATCGATGACTCGATCACGATCGGGCTGCTGCAAAAAATGACAGTCAAAGAGTTGGCCCCGGTCGCTGACAACGAGGGGCTTGAAGAGTTCCACAACCTGTCCAAGCAGGATCTGATCTTCAAGATCCTCAAAGCTCGCGCTGCCAAGCAGGGGCTGATGATCGGCGAGGGCACGATCGAGATCATGCAGGACGGCTTCGGCTTCCTGCGCACGCCCGAACAGAGCTACCTGCCCGGCCCGGATGATATTTATGTYTCGCCCAGCCAGGTCCGCAGGTTCGGGCTTCGCCGGGGCATGGTAATCACAGGCGCGGTGCGCCCTCCGAAAGAAAACGAGCGGTACTTCGCTCTGCTCCGCGTGGACAAGGTCAACGGCCGGGATCCAACCGCGGTGCGGGATCTGCCAAACTTTGAGGATCTTGTGCCCCTGCACCCCGATGAGCGGTTTATTCTGGAGACCACATCCGATTCGATCGAGTGCCGAATCGTCGATCTGGTGGCCCCGCTTGGCAAGGGCCAGCGGGCGCTCATCGTGGCCCCACCACGAACGGGCAAGACCGTGCTGCTCCAGAAGTTCGCCGACGGCATCACCAAAAACTACCCCGACACCAAGATCATCGTGCTGCTTGTCGATGAGCGGCCCGAAGAAGTCACTGACTTCAAACGGCACTCGGCTCCAAGTGTTGAAGTTGTYGCCAGTACCTTTGATGAGCAAAGCTCTCGGCATGTACAGGTCGCTGAGGTCGTGATCGAGAAGGCCAAGCGGATGGTCGAGTTTGGTGATGATGTCGTCATCCTGCTCGATTCGATCACGAGGCTCGCTCGGGCGTACAACTCCGAGATCCCGCATTCGGGCAAGATCATGACGGGCGGCCTCGACGCCAACGCACTCCAGCGGCCCAAGAAGTTCTTTGGCGCAGCACGCGCGATCGAGAACGGCGGCTCGCTGACCATCATCGSCACCGCGCTCGTCGACACCGGTTCGCACATGGATGAGGTCATCTTTGAAGAATTCAAGGGCACGGGCAACTCCGAGCTGCACCTTGACCGCAGGCTCGTCGAAAAGCGGGTGTACCCGGCGATCGATGTCTCGGCTTCGGGCACCCGGCGCGAAGAGCTGCTGATGGACCCCAAAGAGCTTGAGCTGACCTACAAGCTCCGCAAGATTCTGGCGGATATGAATGTGGTCGAGGCGATGGAGTTCTTCAAGGGCCGGCTGGTCAAGACCAAGAGCAACGCCGAGTTCCTGATGACGATGATGCTGGGCTGATCCCAAGGCCGCCTCGGCTGATT
>NVSP01000152.1 GCA_002732755.1 Phycisphaera sp. | reverse complement strand
GATACCAAACGCCGCGCGTTCTCTCATGCCGCAACGATGCCACTGCACCGAATCCACCAGCTCAAGAGCGGCGGCCTGACCGCGCTGCTCCGCGAAGACGCCGGCACCGTCGCCGACCTGACCTTTGGCGACCAGCAACTGGCCAACCTCGACGCTCTCGAAATCTGCGCCGAAATTCAACCCCCATGTGATCCGTGCGTCCTCGTCGATGTCAACGGCGACGGCATCGTCAACGCCAGCGACTTCACCGCTTGGATCAATGCCTTCAACAACAACCTGCCCGGGTGCGACCAGAACTGTGACGGCGTATGCACACCCGCCGACTTCACAGCATGGATCGCAAACTTCAACGCCTGCCCCTGATCGAGACCCCTCAGCCTCGTTCAGGCCCCCCCGCATGGAAACATGCGGGGGTTTCTTGTCGCCCCTCTGTTTAGATGGGTGTGCATCCGCTCAATCGAGTGCATAATGCAGCCTGTGCCCTAATGAGGGATGTTTAGAATAAATGACTCATGGGCGGCGTTCGGTATCGGAGAGCTTGTGGGGAAACCAAGGAGAGAGTCATGAAAAGAATTCAAAAAATCGCATTGCTGGCGGCAGCGTTCTGCGCCGGGCTGACAAACGCCCAGACTACGCACGATGTCGCTGTGGGGCCGGGCGGAACCTTCACTTTTATTGACACCGATATCTCGATCATGGTCGGCGACACCGTGCGATGGACATGGGACAGCGGCGGCCACAATGTGGTGGCGGGCCTGCCCGGCTCACCAACCGGTGCATTTTCCTCCGGCGCGCCAGCATCGGCTGGGACAGTGTTCTCTGTGACATTCGATGAGGCGTTCGTCGATGCCAACCCCGCCGGCGACGGTGTCTATAACTACCACTGCCACCCGCACGCAGCCCTCGGCATGCTCGGGTCGGTCACGGTGATACCCGACCGGCTCTGCGCGGATTCGAACAGCGATGGCTTTGTCGCCGCAAACGATTTCACCGCTTGGATCAGTCTTTTCAACATGAACGATCTGCGTGCTGATGTCAACCAGGACGGCACAGTCGAGCCAACAGAYTTCACCGCGTGGATCGCTGCGTTTAATCAGGGAGCGGGCGGACCAACTTGCACGCCGTGATGGGGTGTTGGAGACTCGGTTAGATAGCTGGCATCACTGCCTTGCCCCTGACTGACCCCTCTCAGCCTCGATTAAAGAGTGAAAGCCCCCCGGGATTTGGGTTCTGGGGGCTTTTTAYTGTTTTTATGGGAACCTACGGGGAAGGTGGGCGTCAAAGAGGGTTCATGCCGTGTTCCTCGGCACTCAATTTGGGAGCCTATCGATGTTGCGATTTATGCTGGCCGTTTGTGGATTACTAGCCGTGTTGTCTAYGACGACGCCCAACGTGCAGGCTCAGAGCGTCGGGGTGAATTGTATCTTTGRTGAGTACATCACAGAGTATAAACTGCCAAGGCAAGTGAAGGATGTTATTCTTCGCGGGGAGATTGCTTTCATCTTTTACGGTAGGATCAAGGGTTATTTACGCGTTGTTGATGTTACTGATCTCGGAAATATTGTTATTGTCTCTGAGATCGAATTGCCGTATTCGCCCGGGACTGCAACGCTTGTCGGCGATCAGATTTATTGCACGGACGGCTTGTACATTGACGTAAGCAATATTGAAGAACCATATATTATTGGCGTTATCGATTCTCCAATTGGGATGTGGACCGCCGATGTCGTCGATGGCATCGCGTATACAGCAGCAAATGTGAGCGGTCTTCGTATAGTCGACATTCGTGATCCTGACAACCATAAGGTTCTGTCTGTCGTTCCCATGCCAGAGCGGGCATGGGATGTCGATGTTGAGGGTGACTACGCATACGTTGCGGCTAGCGAGCAGGGCGTATATGTCGTGAACATAGCTGATCCATCGGAGCCGTTCATTACTGCATTCGAGCAAACCCCTGGGGTTGCAAGAAGCATCGAGGTGCGGGATCAGATCGCGTATGTGGGCGACGGAACTGGTGGTTTACGCATTATGGATATGAGCAACCCGAGCAACCCGGACRCCATCGCGGTATACGACATGGATGGAACAGGAGGCAGCATTGGTGGGATCAGAGTGGTTGGGACGCGGCTGTTTTGTTCAGACAATGTGCGCGGGGTGTATGAGTTCGATATCTCGGATCCGGAGCATCCGGTTCGTCTCAACGTCATCCAGATCCCTCGCAGCGCCACTGGCATCGGGGTATCGAGCAGGCTGCTGGCGGTGCCTTGTCATCTGACGAACGAGGTTTATTTTTTCGAGCGAGAAAATTATCCACCCTCTCCTCTGATCGGCAGTGTRCTAGGGCCGTATCGGGCGTGCAGTATGGACATTCAAGGCAACCGCGTTTATCTAGCGAACTGCGATGAGGATATTTATATATTTGATATTTCAGACCGATCAGCACCTGCGATCCTGACCACGATACCGATGCCGTTCCGTGTCAACGGCTTAAAAATCTCGGGTGATATCTTGCTCGTGTTAATCGACGACCTTGGGCTGGCCGTGGTTGATATATCCGATATTCTTCGCCCTGAGTTTCTGGATATTCTCTATCTGGAAGGCGATCCAGGCGTGATGACGGTCAGGGGGGGAGTGGCGTACATATCAGCAGATAATGGGAAGTTCTTGATTGTAGATGTGTCAGAACCACGGCAACTACAAGTGCTCGATAGTTTTTCCATTGAGGGGGATGCTGCTAGGGTGATTGTCGAGAATGATAAAGCGTATTTCTTTAGCAGAGAGTCTCGCACTTCAGGCRGTGTCACAATTGCAGATGTGTCAAACCCAAGACAGATCGTCAGGCTAGGGTCATTCTTATTACCAAGGGCGGCATCGCTTGTAGCAGTGCGGAATCAATTTGCATTTGTTCAAACTCAGCAAACGAGTCAATGGCTGTTTGATATTTATGATATGAGCATCCCGACATCTGTTGAACTCGAAGTTCCCACTCGTGTATATGATTATTTTATGAATAATGTGGCATTCATTAAAAATTCGATG
Source organism: Phycisphaera sp. (assembly GCA_002732755.1). Taxonomy (GTDB): domain Bacteria; phylum Planctomycetota; class Phycisphaerae; order Phycisphaerales; family UBA1924. Next base: position 3,824 of record NVSP01000152.1, on the reverse strand, counting down.
TATGTTGCTTCATTTGGGAAAGGTGTGGCATCGTACGATATTTCCGACCTCTCTAGCTTCAGACTTCAAGGCTACTTCACGACTGGCGAGACCATGAGGCCGATGCAGTTGCTTGACGAGAACACACTCGTCACATACGGCACGACCAACGGCCTGATGCTTATCGACATCTCCGAATCCTGCACCACTTGCCCCGCCGACACCAACAACGACGGCTCACTCACCCCAACCGACTTCACGGCCTGGATCAACGCCTTCAACAACGACCTCCCCGAATGCGACCAGAACCTTGATGGTCAATGCACGCCCACCGACTTCACCGCGTGGATCGCAAACTTCAACGCGGGTTGCTAGTTGAGCAGGGGGGGCATTTTCCCCTTCCACGGATTGAAACCTGACCAGACCCAAGCCGGGGGATCGCGATCCCTCGGTTTCTTTATTTCACGCTTGCTTGGCACCCCGCCTTCTCTCGCAATCCTTGCCTGGCGCTCCTATGTTTCTGTCCCTCCCAAGGCCTGGGCTGAACCCGGGCGGAGGCTTACCCGACGGATGCCCTATCGGAGCCCGAATGTGAAGATCAAGACCGACGAAATCGCAAGCATTATCAAGCAGGAAATCGACCAATACTCGGCTGACCTCGAGGTCTCCGAAGTTGGCCGCGTTGTCGAAATCGGCGACGGTATCGCACGCGTTTACGGCCTGGCAAACGCCATGGCAGGCGAACTCGTCGAATTCCAGACCGACAAAGGCACCGTCATGGGCCAGGTCATGAACCTCGAAACCGACACCGTCGGCACCGTGATTTACGGCGACGCCCTCGCTGTAAAGGAAGGCGACATCGTCAAGAGCACCAACCGGTTGCTCGAAGTCCCCGTCGGTGAGGCATTGCTCGGCCGCGTGGTCGATCCGCTTGGCCGCCCGATTGATGGTGGCCCCGCGATCAACGCAACCCAGCACGCCAAGGTTGACATCATCGCTCCTGGCATCGCCGACCGCCAACCCGTGACCGAGCCTTTGCAGACCGGCATCAAAGCCATCGACGCGATGATCCCCGTTGGTCGAGGCCAGCGCGAGCTGATCATCGGCGACCGGAAGACTGGCAAGACCGCGGTCGCGATTGATGCGATCATCAACCAGAAGCAGTACTGGGGCACCGACGAAGCTGTCGTGTGTATTTATGTTGCGGTTGGCCAGAAAGAATCAACTGTTGCGGGTGTGGTCGAGACGCTCCGCGAAGCCGGCGCGATGGACTACACCATCGTCGTGCTCGCTGGTAGCTCAGACTCGGCACCGCTGCAGTTCGTCGCGCCGTACTCCGGCTGTGCGATGGGCGAATACTTCATGTGGACCGGCAAAAACCCGGGGCAGACACTGTCCGACGGCAAGCCGATGCCCAAGCACGCTCTGATTGTGTATGATGACCTCAGCAAGCAAGCTGTCGCCTACCGCCAGCTCTCGCTTTTGCTTCGTCGTCCGCCGGGCCGCGAGGCCTACCCCGGCGATGTGTTCTACCTCCATAGCCGCCTGCTCGAACGCGCCACCAAGCTCTCGGATGAGAACGGCGGGGGCTCGCTCTCGGCGCTGCCCATCATCGAAACACAAGAAGGCGATGTCTCGGCGTACATCCCGACCAATGTGATCTCCATCACCGACGGCCAGATCTACCTCGAACCAGAACTCTTCTTCTCCGGCGTCCGCCCCGCGATCAATGTGGGTATCTCGGTCAGCCGCGTGGGTGGAAATGCTCAAATTAAGGCTATGAAGAAAATCGCCGGTTCGCTCCGGCTCGACCTCGCCGCCTACCGCGAACTCGAAGCGTTCGCCCAACTCGGCACGGACCTTGACAAGGCAACCCAGGCGCAGCTCGATCGCGGTGCCCGGATGGTTGAGTTGCTCAAGCAGCCTCAGTACGTGCCGCAGACCGTGACGGATCAGGTTATCTCGATCTACGCCGGCACCAAGGGGTATCTTGACAATGTGGAGATCGAAAAAGTCCCCGCGTTCGAGAAGGCGATGCTCAAATATTTCGAGACCTCGGCCCGCGATGTCCACGCCGAGATCACCGAGAAGAAGGCGATGGACGACGACCTGACCGCCAAACTCGAGAAAGCACTCGAAGATTTCAAGAGCACCTGGAACGGCTGAGCCGCAAGGCCCCGTGCCATCAAGTTGATTGACCAAGCCCCCTCGGAATGCGAGGGGGCTTTTCTAGTACCACAATCCACAAAACACTCAATCGGTGCTCCCATTGGGCGGGAAGGTTTAGTACATTGGAGACAGAACAAAGTCAGTCGCGGAATGTAGAGGCGACGCTCCAGAAGAGGACCACATGAATCACACACGCACAGCAGCAATCATCGGCGCAGCATGTCTTGCTTGCCCCGCGTTCGCCCAGCCGATCGATCTGGATTTTGATGTTATCGCATCCATCCAGGACACCGATCTCAATGGCACCCCGGACTTGGTCACGCCCAATGGCACGCTTATCAGAGCAAGATCGGCAAGAGATGAAGACCGAGCGATCGTCGAGTTTGACATCTCACAGTTTGCCGGGATGACGGTTGTCAGCGCACGATTTGTCGGTCGTGTCAATGTCAACAACTCGTTCGATACCGGTGTGCGGTCCTTCAATTTCAACATCTACGCCGGCAACGGCACCGCGGAGTTGCAAGACTACAACGAGAACACAAACACAATCGGTACCGGCAGCTACCACCCGCCGGCGGACCTGTCCTTTGATTTCGACTTCGATGTCGCCGCCGAACTGCAAACGATTCTCGATGGCGGGTCAGATTGGGCGGGTTTCAATGTCGACGCGATAGAGGCGCAAAATTTCCCAAATGTGCTCAATAACGACCAAACCGTGACAAGCCTCATCGTCGAAGTGCAAGGCAACGAACCCTGTCTTCCCGATGTCAACGGCGACGGCATGGTCACGCCCACCGACTTCACCGCATGGATCGCAAACTTCAACGCCGGATGCCCGTAACCACCGGCCACAGAGATCCAAACAGAGACCGTAAAAAAATTATTGACTCGGCAGTGCTCTTTATTGTAAACTGTCTTCTCCATCGCACCTGAAGGAGAATCGGTGATGCACCTGACCAAGATTTCGTTCGTTCTGTCTGTTGGGGTCTCGGCTTCGGTGATCGCCCAGTGCGACCCCGTCTGGGACACCGCCCTCGGCAACCCGGGCATCAGCGCCGGCTACATCCAACCCATGCTTGGCTGGGACGACGGCACCGGCGAGAAGTTCTATGTCGGAGGCAGCGCCCAAAACATCGGCGGCGGAGCATCCGTCGACCACCTAGGGCAGTACGACCCGACCACCGGCAACTGGTCGCGCGTCGGGCTCGGCATCGATGGGGGCGGCACTAACGCCTTCCTCACCCGCCTGCGCGCCTGGGACGACGGCAACGGCGAAATGCTCTATGTCAGCGGATTCTTCGCCGAGGCCGGCTTTGTCGCTGACACCAAAAGCATCGCCGCATGGGATGGCAACGCCTGGCACAGCATCGGTGCCGGCTTCCCAGACAACACCGCAAACGCCGTCTACGACATGTACCCGGCTGACCTCGGCAACGGTGAACGACTCTACATCTTCTGGCAATTTTAGCACCATCGGCACACTCGCTCAGGCCACCGGCATCGCCTCGTACGACGGCACCACCTTCGCCACCGTCGGCACCGGCGACGGATTCTCAATCTTCGGCGGCTTCAGCCTATTCGTCCAATCGCTCATCGCTTGGGACGACGGCTCGGGCATCAAGCTCTACGCCTCGGGCCGGTTCGACGGCATGGACAACGCACAAACAACCAATGTC
>NVSP01000151.1 GCA_002732755.1 Phycisphaera sp. | reverse complement strand
TCGGCACCGCGATGAAAGCCGCCTGCGACAACGCGGGCCTGCCCTACATCTTCAAGGCCTCCTTCGACAAAGCCAACCGCAGCAGCATCTCCAGCTACCGAGGCCCGGGCCTGTCGCAAGGCCTCGAATGGATCGCTGCCATCGGCAAAAAACTCGGCGTCCCAACAACCACCGACATCCACGAACCAAGCCAAGCCAACGCTATCGCGCAGGCCATCGACCTAATCCAGATCCCCGCGTTTCTCTGCCGACAGACCGACCTCCTGCTCGCCGCCGGGCAAGCCGCCAAAGAGTTTGGCAGGGCCATCAACACCAAAAAGGGCCAGTTCCTCGCACCCGCCGAGATGGTCGGCCCCGTCGCCAAACTCTCTGAAGCCGGCCTCGACAACCAGATGCTCACCGAACGCGGCACATTCTTCGGCTACCACCGACTCGTCAACGACTTCACCGGACTCGGCGATCTCATGTCACTCGAAACCAAACTCGGCCCGCCGCCGGTCTGCTTTGATGTCACACACTCGACCCAGCTCCCCGGCTCSRRYATCAATACAAGCGGGCAAACCGGCGGCCGCCCCGAACGCGCSCCACTKCTGGCACGAGCAGCCACCGCCGCCGGCGTCCACGCACTCTTCATCGAAGCCCACCCCGATCCGACAAACGCCAAATCCGACGGCGCGACGGTGCTGCCCCTGGAAGTTGCAGCCAGCATTATCAAAGACTGCGCCAAGATCCGCGCCGCTTTGAACTAGCCCTTCGCACTATTGAACAGCACTACGAGCCGTGGGCGCAAGCCCTCGGGAAAATTTTGCCCCAAATACCCGAGGGCTTGCGCCCACGGCTCGTCAGACTCGACAACTCAGAATCCGATACACTCCGTGCATGACCAAGATCGCACTTGTTGCATGTGTCGTTGCTGTACAGGCTTCGGCTCAAACCCCGCCCAACTACGGCTTCGACTTTGTCACGATCGGGGATCTCGGAAACAAGGCGTTTGTGGGCGACCTGCTGAATGATGATCCGCAGTTCTTGGGGCGCGGATCGGTTGATTATGAATACCGGATCTCTAAAACCGAGATCAGGACTTCAGACTGGGTTGAATTCTCGAATCTTGCACCGCAGTTCACTTCAATTGACACATCGTTTGGGGCGAGCCATTGGGGAGCCCAAGCTGTCCGAGATCCAAAAACGGGGAACGAAATCTGGGTACAGCTATCGGCGGAATCCGGTAACTACCCGGTTGCGGGTATCAGCTGGTGGGCGGCGGCGACCTACGCCAACTGGTTGCACAATGACAAGGCCCTTACACCCGAAGCGTTTCAGAGTGGTGCCTATGACCTCTCTACATTTGGCTTTAACAATGAYACCGGTTACACCGATCAGGCAACACGCTCACCCGGCGCGAAATACTGGATCCCAAGCGTAGATGAGTGGCTAAAAGCCGCGCACTACGACCCAAACAAGGAAGAGCCAGGCGAAGGCGGCTGGTGGGTCTATCCGAACGGATCAGACACAAAGCCGGTGACTGGGATTCCCGGGGTAGGCGAAACCAGTGCTGACTTATTTGAGTTAATCGGCGATGAAGCGTGGCAAACACCGGTTGGGTCGTACCCGRAAACGCAGAGCCCGTGGGGCCTTTTGGATGTCAGCGGCGGGGCGAGTGAGTGGCTGGAAGACTGGCTCTTTCCGGATGATTTCATCGACCGTGTYACMGATGGAACGAGTATCGATACAGTGCTGGGCGGTTTAACCGATCCGGATCGTATYGGTATCGGGAATATTGCAASTACGCCTGATTTAGGYMGCCKCAATTTTGGGCTTCGYMTAGCGTCTGCAATCCCWGCGCCATCYAGCGCTGTGCTGGTCGGTGTATTTGTTCTCGGCGGTGGAATCCGCCGAAGGAGATAGCAACTCCGTCTTCTCAATCTCCAACACTCCAAAAGAAAAAGCCGACCCAAACGGGCCAGCTCTCACGTCTTGTTCGTCTCTCTCATCAACCTTGGCTCGAACCGAGGCTGCTCTCTCTCCCGCCTACAAACTTACATTTATCAGTTGGAAGACTTGCTCGCGATGAACTCGCGGAGGCTCTTTGGTGTTGCGACTTCTTTGTCGTACGGATCAACATGAACGCGTCGGCCTTGGAAGACCACGCGGCCAAGRCCCGTYGARTASAGCGTGTCRTCRTTGCCKCGGCGGACYAGGAATCCGGCTTGGAAYTTGGTGCCACACTGGCGGACRATGATCGCGCCCGGCTTGGCTGTTTCGCCGCCGAAGAGCTTTACACCGCGGAACTGAGGGTTGGAGCTGCGGCCGTTGCGGGTAGAACCCTGACCCTTTTTATGTGCCATGACGATGTCCTCTGTGCTTCTGACTCTGCAAACCCAGCCTTCTTGGCCGGAGGCGATGGTAGACCGTATTTAGCGCATGATCCATCGCTGGGCGGTGGGTGTGATAGGCTCGGCGCCACGGCGCTCGAGCGAGCCGGGCAGGGCGTACCGGACCATCATGGTCTTGCGGAGCGTGACCGCTTTGGTCTCGCCGGACTCTGGGTCTATGAACTCGATTGTGGTTGTTTCGCCGCTGAAACCGGCTGCGTACACCGAGATTTCGTCGATGTCGAGATCGCCGACGGGCCAGACGACCAGCCCATCCTTGGCATTTTCTTTGCCCTGCAATAGCGTGCCGAGGATGGCGATTTGGCCTTCAAGCAGCGGGTTGCCCAAGCGGTCGAGCATCTCGAGCCGAATCGCACGCGGGACATCTTTGCCAGCGCGGAAAAGCTCGCCCTCGTCCGTGCCCAGCTCAAAGATGGGCGCAAACGCCTGGTCTTCGCCCGAGTTGTTGGTCACCCGGTAGGTCAGGTAGAAGTACATCTGAGCGCCCTTGGCCYTGGACTCGACCGTCGCCACGCGGAGCGGACCCACATCAATATCGAGCTGCCAGCGCTTTGGGAGCGGGTCCGGCTCGGGCGGGCGTGCCCAACCAAGAGCGGTCACGCTGAGGATGGTGAGCACACATGCAGCCGCAGCCGTGAGCCGCGAACGGGTCATACGCATTGGTCGAATCTCCGAATCTGGCGTGCGAAAGGTTCCATCCACCGGGAAGGGTTCCTCTTGGCACTGCCGCCAGCGTAGTCTACGGCCAAAGACATGGCCAGACACCCCCAATCCAACCCGGCATCAATTCTCCCCGAACGCATCCCCGCGGATCTTCTTCTCCCGGCTGCCATGAGGCTCATCCCCGCGGCCCCGCACGAGCGAGAAATCGTGGCCCGCCGCTTCCTGACAGGGGTCAGGGCCTCGGGGCACGACCTTGGCAACCTCTGGGGGACCGTCGACCGGGCCGGCGAAAGCCCAGCCGTCCGAGAAGTCTGCCTGGCGATCACTGGCCCCGGCAGGACCGCGATGCTCTTTGTCTCGGCACCGGCTCCTGATGCCGAGGAATCGGACGATGTGAGGGCGCTTGGCGATAGAGCCGCCTGCATTACCGCAGCATCGGACCACCTGGATCCCAAAATCGTGACTATTTGTCAGGCGCTTCCAGAGCCCTTCGAGTTCTGGGCGATCGATGCGTTCCGCGAAGCCGGCTTTACCCATGTGGGCGAACTCGCGTATCTGGAGGTGCATCTCCAGAAGACCCCAAAGAAACGCACCGACGAGCCGATCACTTGGCCCCAAGGCGTGCTGGTCAGGCCGATCCAAGATGATTTAGAGCCGGGCAGCCCGGACCACAGCCGCCTCAAGCAGGTCCTCGATGCGTCCTACCACGACACGAAGGATTGCCCCGAGCTTTGTGGCCTGCGCAACACCGATGATGTCATCCAGAGCCATCTCTCAACGGGCAACTTTGACCCGCAGGGTTGGCTTCTTGCGTTCAAGGATCAGGAGCCGATCGGGTGCGTGCTTGTGAGCATGATCCACGAGAACAACACGGCAGAGCTTGTGTACATCGGTATCGCGCCCAGCGGCCGGGGGTTTGGGCTTGGGAAATCGCTTGTTCGCCGGTCAATTCAGGATTTTTCGCGGCTTGGCGCGGCGAAGCTTGTGTGCGCGGTTGACCGCCGAAACGCGCCGGCGCTTGCGCTGTACAACGCGTTCGGGTTCAGCGAGTTCTCGGCGCGTGATGCGTGGGTCAGACCGAACAACTCTTTTCATCCACGGAATGTTCACGCGGATTGAGGAAATCGTGGATAAAGATTTTTCGGCGCGCAAGTGCTTATGCGCAGCAGATCAGCGGCTTGGCGAGCGGGTTTTGGCCAAACTCAATGCTTGCTGATCTCGCGGTTGTGCCCTAGGCTGTAGACCGTTGCACGGAGCGCGACGGGGTCCGAACGCGGGCCGCTTCTTGTGGGGCAAGGACAGCGAACAGCATCACGAACATATGTGCGGCCAAGGGCAAAGGGCTACTCCCAATGCTTTGGGCCATCAGAGCGCACATTCATTGGTACTTGACACATGCCGGCCCGATTCGGGCCGAGAGAGGGGATGGGCTTGGTGGAGTCCACGGCACGCACAGCTTCGAGCACGACCTCTGGCAGAAACAGCACGACCGACCAGCAGACCAACGCCCGCCCGGGCCGGCAAGAGCCGATCGGAAAGGCCAAGCCGCTGCCCGGATCACCAAAGGCCCAGCGCGCCAAGGCGATCAAAGCAACCAACAAAGCCGGTGCGCCACAAACCGGCACCGCCCCCACCGCGTTCGTTGACACACTCCTCGAACAGCTCTGCGAAGAGTTCGGCCAAGAACGCGTCCACCGCTACTTCAACGAGAAGGCCCGCGTGCAACTCGCCGGTGGCAAGCTCGACATCGCGGTACCCACATCCTTCCACGCCGACCTAATCGAACGGCGTTTCGGCAAAAAACTCCGTGAGATCCTCAGCGAGATCGCGCCCGAGCGCACGCCGACCGTTGAGTTTCGTGTTGACCCGATCCAGTTCCCCGGGCTTGACGATCCGGACCTGATCCCCCAACCAAAGCAGGCCAAGACCAAGCCCTCACAAGGCCTCGCCCGCGCACGCTCGGCAAAAAAAGTCTTCGACGAGCGGTACGACCTTGACCGCTATGTCATCGGCGAGTCAAACGAGATCGCCTTCGACGCGGCCAGCCAGATCGCCGACCTCACCGGCAACCTTGCATTCACCCGGCTCTTCTTGCACAGCGAGTGCGGCCTGGGCAAGACGCACCTGCTCCGCGGCATCGCCCGCCGCGTCCTCGCTCAGAACCCATCCGCCCGCGTGCGGTATGTCCCCGCTGAGGCGTTCACCAACGAGTACATCGCCTCGGTTCAAGCGGGCAATGTGGACTCGTTTCACAAGCGGTACCGCGGGCTTGATCTCTTGTGCCTTGATGACATCCACTTCCTGGCGCGCAAAAACGCGACACAAGTAGAACTGCTCCACACCTTCGACGCGATCGACCTTGGCGGCTCACGGCTCGTGCTCGCCTCCGACGGCCACCCCTCGCAGATCGAATCGCTCTCAAAGGGCCTCGTCAACCGCTTCCTCTCGGGGCTTGTGGTCCAGATCCACACCCCAGACATCGCGCTCCGCAAACGCCTCGTCTGCGAGTTCGCCACGCGGCGAGGCTTGCGGCTCGACGAATCCTCTGCGATGCGGCTCGTCGAAGACCCGAACACCGGCACATGGTCCGTCCGCGAACTCGAAGGTGCGCTCACCCGCATCTCAGCAGCGGCGGGCGTTATCACCGATCGAACCCCCGAGGGCAAGATCCCGGCGCATGTCATCGACCGGGCGCTGAGCGCCCTTGGCAGAGCCAACTCCGCCCCGCTTCGCGCAATCAGGTTCGAGAATGTCCGCGACTGCGTGTGCCAGACTCTTGAAGTCGAGCACAAAGACCTCGGCGCCAGCGGCAGGCACAAACGCGTCGTCATGGCACGCGCGGTCATCACGCTGCTCTGCAAAAAAACCACAACACTGAGCTACCCCGAGATCGCACGCAAGATGGGCAAGACCAACCACTCGACGGTCATCACCGCCCACCAACGGATCGAGAAACAGCTCGGCGACACCGTGAGCCTCGGGCTTATGGCCGACGGCATGACGATCCAGCAGCTCGCTGACAGCATCGAGCGCCGCGTCCGCCAGCCGATGAGCTGAGTTCTGGGACCGCAGAACCAGCACGGGGTGGGTTGTCGCGTCCGATTACGCGTGTTTGGCCCGGTGTTTACGCGTTTGATTGGCACAACGGACGGTCGTTTGTCACACCTTATCAGGTGGGGMTTCGTCAATCCATTCTGATCGCAGTGTGCGCCGCGTGCGCGCTGGCTGCGAATGCGCAGGATGTGATCTTCGTGCCCTCGTGCGAGCCGATGGTCCGGGTGCTGACGGATTCGTACTGCTCAGCAAACGACGAAACACGCGAGACCTCCATCAGATGGCTTCGAGAGCGAGCCTCACCCGCAGCGTTTGGGGTCCTGTTCCGCGCCAAGAACGATCCCTCGCAAGCGATCCGTTTCGAGGCGATGCTCGGGCTTTCTGAGATCGCCCCCGAGTACCGGCTCGATGCGTTTCAGATGCGCAACCTCGAACCCGATGAACGCGCCCGGCTCATCCGGCTCGCTTCAGATCAGGGGCAAATAGATGCGGTGTCGCTGCGATCGATCGCAAAGGACAGCAGCGCCTCGGGCRYCGWMYGRGCACAGGCGATGCAGGAGTTGTCCAGACTGGGCCGGCCTGTTTCCGCGGAATCGTGGGTGCCGCTCTTGGGCGTTGAAGATGCCCAGACACAGTTGATCGCGGCCCTTGCGGTGGTCACCGATGAGCCGCGGTCTTATCTTCAACATAACCACAACGAATAATATTAGATATAGACTCCAGAATAGAACTATGTGCCTCTTCGAGACTGGCCAGATCTATT
>NVSP01000150.1 GCA_002732755.1 Phycisphaera sp. | reverse complement strand
CACAAGACGATGACCTCGCCGAACTCGGCAGCCGCCAGAGCCGCCCGTGCGCCCGCAACGCCCCCGCCGATCACGAGCGCGCCCGTGAACATCTGCGGCAAAAGCCCAGAGCGGAACGGGATCAAGTATCTGCGATCGTCGAGGGCGGTGTCCATATCGGAAAAGTCTATACCAAAGCCCTACACCGACCCCGGACCCGTCTTGCCCAGCAGGAGATCGATTTTCCTCGGCAGGAACGAGGCGTGGTGTTCGAGGTGCCAGGTCGAGAACGCGACAAGCCGAGCAAACGACATTTCGCCCCGCTGAACATGCATCGCCCGGCGGTCCCAGACCGAATCATCGAGCGTCAAGAGCCAATCCCGTGTCCATGACCGGATGGTGTGGATGGTCGCTACGAACGCGCCGCATGCAGCACGGGCCGAGTCGCCAGCCGAGTCTTTGCCCTTCACATTGTATAGCCCGTTGTCGATGTACGAATCCGGCTCGAAGCCTTCGAGCATCGGGCATTCCTCGGCGGCGGTCCTGCGCAGACGCAGCGAATTGAAGAGTTCGCCGTCGGCCAAGTGCCCAAGCAGCACGCGGACCGGCCACTTGCCGACACCGGCGGACTGAAGAAACGCGGTGTTGAGCAGATCGTCGTCGAGTTCGAAGGCCCTGCTGTCGAACCGTTCGACGCCGATGCCAAATCGCTCGATCAGATCCGGGCACGAAAGCTGGACCAGTTCATCCGGGCTTGGGGCGGGCGTTTGCATTACATTGTCGGGTGTCATCTGCCGGTCCTTTCCTTTATTCCCTACGCTTGAGACATGACCCAAGACGAAACCCAACGGCTCGCCCTGCGTGTGGTCGCCATGCCCCGGGACACCAATCAATACGGCACCATCTTCGGCGGTGTCATCCTTTCCTACATCGACCAGGCAGGTTTCGTCGAAGCCCGGCGCTACGGGTGCCACCGCTGGGTCACCGCAGCGATCAACAAAGTCGAGTTCCAGGCCCCGGTCAATGTGGGCGATGTGATCTGCTTCTACACCTCGACGAACCGGACGGGGAGAACATCGGTGACGGTCCAGATCGATGTGGTCGCTGAGCGGTACATGACGGGGGAATCGGTGGATGTGACTTCTGCGGACATGACGCTGGTCGCGGTTGGTCCCGATGGCAAGCCGATCCCGTTTGACACGCCCCCGACGGTGATTGAGCCGGGGGTAGTGATCTAAGTGCAGACCCACTTGCCCATCACGGACCCGGATTGAGCCGCTAGACTGGTGCCATGAGCCGATCGACCTTTCTCCAGACCGAGCCTGTTGGCAACGCCATTGTCGCTGAGATTTTGTGCGAGCAGATGGGTGAGCGGGAAACGCAGATTATCCAAGATGAGATCTCCGCCGCTGCCGAGCCTGTCGGTTGGCGTTTGGCGATCGACCTGTCCAACGTGACGTTCATGCCCTCAGCGGGGCTTGGGATGCTTGTTGCCATCCACAACAGTGCGAAACTGTCCAAGGGCAAGGTCGCGGTCTTTGGGGTGGCGGATGATCTGATGATGATGCTCAAGGTCACGCACCTGGACAAGCTCTTTGCGATTAAGCCGACGCGAGAAGCCGCGATCAAAGCGGTGTCATGAGCACGCCAAGATTGGCGATCTTTATCTCAGGTGGCGGGCGCACAGCACTCAATATCGCAGACCAGATCGACAACGGCCAACTCGATGCACAGATCGCGGTGGTTGTCGCATCACGACCATGCGCCGGGCACGACCGCTGCAAAGAACGGGGTTTGCCCGTGATGATCGAGCGGGGCGAGATACCCGAAGCTCGGCTGACCGAGATCCTTGATGAAGCGCGAGCGGATCTTGTGTGCCTTGCCGGGTATCTGAAGTTGATGCCCATCCCCGCAGGCTGGCAAGGCCGGGTGCTCAATATCCATCCGGCGTTGCTGCCCAAGCATGGCGGGCCGGGCATGTTCGGAGACCGGGTCCATCGGTCGGTGCTTGAATCTGGGGAACACATCTCCGGCTGCACCGTCCATATCTGTGATGGCGAGTTTGATCGGGGGCCGATCGTGGTACAGAAATCGTGCGAGGTGTTGCCGGGCGACACGGTTGATACGCTTGCAGAGCGTGTGTTCTGCGTCGAGTGTGCGGCCTACCCCGAGGCGATCCGTACAACACTCAAGACGCTCGGCTTGGATGCCGACGCATAAATGGGCAACGCTGCCCTTTGGAGCGAACGAAATGCGGATGCTCTTTCTGATCTGTGTTGTTCTTGGCGCGATGCCATGTGCTGCGACGGCGCAGTCCAAATCGCCCGAGAGTAAGCCCGCGCTCGAGGCGTTTGGGAAGCAGGACTTTGACACCGCGGAACGGCTCTGGACAGCATGGGCCGACCGCGACCCGCAGGCCTTTGTGCCGATGTACAACCTCGCCTGCGCGCGGTCGCTGCGGGGTGATACCAAGGGCGCCAGCGAGTACCTGCTCACCGCGATCGAACGCGGCTTTACGGACATCAACCAACTCAAAAGCGACCCAAACCTGCGGGCGTTTCGCAGGACGGATACCTACACGCAGATTCTCAACGCCTGGCCGACATTTCTTGAGCGAAGGGTCGAGGCCGACCTCGACGCGGCGCGTAAGACCTACGGCTCACGGTACAACTACACCAAAGACAGCAAGTACCGGCTCGCGTTTGCTTCCAGCTACGACACCATCACCAGCAGGCAAGCCCGCGAAGAAGTCCGCCGAACCGCGGAATGGGCGTACAAGAATGTGTTTCACGATCTGCGCGATGCCGACGATGGGCTTGACCCGTGGGTGATGGTTGTGCTGCCGACCCAGAGCCACTTTCTGGTCTGGGCCAACGAGACCTACGGCCAGTTGCACGCATCCGCCACAAGCCAACTCGGCGGCGCCTACGCGCACGACCAGAAAAAACTCGTCACGCAAGACCTCGGCTCCACGCTTCGGCACGAGTTCTTCCATGTGCTGCACTGGCGTTCGATCGATCGGCTSGGCCAGCGCCACCCGGTCTGGATACAGGAAGGGCTTGCGGCGATCGTCGAGGACATGGACCAGACAAGGCRWGGCCGATGGGAGCCRRCGATCTCGTGGCGGACCAACTCGATCGCAAGGCTCGCCAAGCAGAACAAGCTGACCAAGATCGAGCAACTCGCTGCGATGCCCAGGAGCAGGTTTGCGGGGAACAGGCCGCTGTCAAACTACGCGCACGCGCGTGCGGTCTTCATGTACCTGCATGAGAAACGCAAGCTGGCAGCGTTCTATAAGGAGTACACCCAGAACTACTCGGCTGATCCATCCGGGCTGGCAGCGCTACTTGAAACGCTCGGCACGACGAGCGAAGAGTTTGATGATGATCTTCGGCGATGGGCGCGCGGGCTTGAGATGGTGTACGAGCAGAACTCGCCGCCGGCGCTAGGGATCGGCGTGGTGCTGGATGTCTCGCCGGGCGATGGGCCGGTGATTCGGCAGGTGACGCACGACTCGGCTAGGGACGCTGGGCTTCGGCCGGGCGATATCCTGACGGGTATGAACGGCAGGTACATCCGAGACCAGAACGAGTTCTACAGGGTGCTGACAGACCTGACCAAGGGCCAGCGTGTTGCAATCACCTATCGCCGGCGCTCCCAGCACAAAAACGCAACGGTCGAAATCACCGGGCGCAAATGACAGATCGAGCTCTTTGGTCTGGCTGATCGATGGCAGCCGATGCGTATGGGTGAGACAATCCCACTACCGGGAGCCTGCACATGCGTCAGTACCACGACCTCTTACAACATGTCCTCGTCCACGGCCACGAGAAAGCCGACCGCACAGGCACGGGCACGCTTTCGGTCTTTGGGCACCAGTCCCGGTATGACCTCGCTGACGGCTTCCCGCTGCTGACGACCAAAAAACTGCACACGCGGTCGATCTTCCACGAGTTGCTCTGGTTCCTGCGGGGCGACACCAACGCCAAGTCGCTCAACGATGTGGGCGTTTCGATCTGGGATGAATGGGCGGACCCCGACACGGGCGAGCTTGGGCCTATCTACGGCAAACAGTGGCGCAGTTGGCCWAAGCCWGATGGCMAGAGYGTGGATCAGATCRAGWTGCTGGTTGATGGGCTGAGGAACAACCCGGATTCTCGCCGGCACATCGTCAGCGCCTGGAACCCGGGTCAGCTCGAAGAGATGGCTCTGCCCCCCTGCCACTGTCTGTTTCAGTTCTATGTCGCCGGGGGCAAGCTCTCGTGCCAGTTGTATCAGCGGTCGGCGGACATCTTTCTGGGTGTGCCTTTCAATATCGCCAGTTACGCGTTATTGACCCACATGGTGGCTCAGGTTGTGGATCTGGAGCCGGGGGAGTTCATCCATACGCTGGGCGATGCGCACCTTTATATCAACCACCTCGATCAGGCCCGGACCCAGCTCAAGCGGTCGCCGGGGGCCTTGCCGACGCTGAAGCTGAATCCTGATGTTGGTGAGCTTGCCGATTTCCGGTACGAGGATATCGAGGTTGTGGGGTATGAGCCACAGGCTCACATCTCGGCCCCGGTGGCRATCTGAGGGCAGGGCAAGCCACTAGACTCTTAGCACGATGGCGACCGTACTTATTGCAGCGATGGGTCTCAACCGCGTAATCGGGCGTGCTGGCGATTTGCCTTGGCACCAGCCGGCGGACCTTGCCCATTTTAAGAGGCTGACGCTGCACCACCCGGTGGTCATGGGGCGAAAGACATTTGAGAGCTTCGAGGGGACGCTGCCGGGTCGGCTCAACATTGTGGTCACGCGAAACCCCGACTATCGGGCCACGGGGGCGGAAGTTGTTGGGTCGCTAGAGGATGCGGTGAAGTCTGCATCTCGGAAGCAGCCGGGCACAGACATCTATATAGCGGGTGGCGGGCAGATCTACTCGCTCGCCCTGACCCTGGCCGACCGCATCGAGTTGACCGTGATCCACAGCACCCCCGAGGGGGATGCGCTCTTTCCCCGGCTGCCCGCTGGGGATTTTGGTCTCGTCTCGGCTCGGTATCGGGAATCAGATGCCAAGAACAGCTTTGGGATGACTTTCCTGACGCTGAAACGGTGAGATACGCCATGGGTTCACGCAATTTGGGAGAATTGTTCAAGCCCCGCGCGTGAAACTGGGGATTCTCTCGAAAAATATGGGAAACACGTTGGGCGGCGATGCGCCCAGAATAGGGTATACTGGGCCAACAGTGCGGGTTGACCGGGAGAAACCACCCTATCATTGACCGATCGCCAAGTACCCTTATGAGAAAAGTTCGTTTCTCTTTGAAAAAGGGGTGCACAGATCACGATTTCGGGTATACTTCGCTCGTATGAATCGAGTCCCCATCGCGCGTCCTGCTCGGCGTGGGTGAGGATCAGAAACAATCGTTTGTTAGTAACATAAGCCTTTTAGAGGAGAGCTTAAAATGAAGACTTTTGCAGCCATTCTTGCAGCTGGCGTCGCCACTTCGGCAGCCGCCCAACCCGAACTGTGCATCACTGCACTGACCACCGACGGCATGAACTGGACGCTCACCGCTGAGCTCCTGAACCCGACCGATRCGATTCTCGCAACCATTTCGGACCTTGGTTTCACCATGGGCGGCACCAACTTCGCCAACTTTACATACAACGCAGCATTCGATAGCGATTTCTTCGGCCCAGCCGTGGTCAACGCTACCGCATCATCGATTACCTTCCAAGGTACCAACACCCTTCCACCGCTCAACAATGCTGGCGGCATCGACAGCAGCAACCCGCTCGCTATCGGTTCCTTCACAGCTGACGATGTTGATCCAAACGGATTCACGCTCAACGGCCAGGTCACCGGTGCGTACCCCGGCGCTCCTTTCCCAAATGTCTTCTTCTACCAGCTCGCTGACGGCTCCSCYGGTGAYGTYGCTTGGTCCTTCAAGGTCGTTCCAGCACCAGCCTCGGCTGCACTGCTCGGCCTCGGTGGTCTCGCTGCTATGCGTCGTCGCCGCTAATTCGGCCTCGATAGATAAGATCAATCTGATCTAGACTCAGCCGCCCGGTCTTTGGCCGGGCGGCTGTCTTTNTTAYMYAMWWYSTKMYANASTYGYRAKANCAYWMNGSAGGSNCRTRNNATGSAGAWCMKSCKAWKCRKWRCCGCCKNNTSGTYKCMGNCSTTGSKCNCRGTYGYNNCRCCGSYYNGMCKSMGCYYWGMCTGMKCTTTRSCTGCTCTTTAGCACAACCAACGGCACAGACTGGACGCTGACGGCGGAACTTCTCAATCCGACCCAAACGGTTCTTGCGACGATTTCGGATCTTGGGTTCACGATGTTCGGCACCAACATTGCCAACTTTGAGTACAACCCTGCCTTCGACAGCGACTTCTTTGGGCCAGCAACTGTGATCACAACGCCGAGTTCCGTTGATTTTCAAGGTACAAACACGTTGCCGCCGCTCGCAAACGCTGGTGGTGTTGACAGCAGCAATCCGCTGTTTATTGCGTCGTTTACTGCTGATAACATTCCTCAACATCCCCTCGTTCTCAATGGTCAAGTCACTGGGGCTTACGTTGGTGTTCCGTTTCCAATCGTCTTCTTCTACCAGTACCCCTTTGGAAGTGATATCCCTTGGAGTGTCAAGGTGATCCCTGCTCCATCGTCGATTGTTCGTAGTACTCCGAGAGCCCTTCGTTGAGCCAGACCGGCGACCGTCGAAGATGGGTCGAGAGCACCTGATGCTGGGCTTCGTGAGTCAGGGTATTGAGTACGCTGGCGTGCGAAGGCTTGGAGTAGGTCACGATTTCCTGGCGCGTGGGGGAGTAGTACCCCCCGGCATCCTGCAGGAAGGGCCACTTGGCGTCGGACTTCTTGGCGTAGGCGCGGTACTCGCGTCGTCGCAGGAACAGCTGAATCCGGGTGCGCTTGGAGGACTTCGTGCGCGGCCAGCGA
>NVSP01000149.1 GCA_002732755.1 Phycisphaera sp. | reverse complement strand
ACGCCCCGGCCGTCGGGCGAGGCGCTCCCGCCAAACACGCCGGTGGTGACGCCCGAGGTTGCGCTGGCCAGGCCGTGGATGCCTTGCCCAGAGGTGGACTCGCTCTCGCCCCACACGCCGTAGGTGGTGCCGGAGTTTGCGGTGGTCCAACCGTAGACACCCGTGCCGCTGGTGGAGAAGCTATGGCCCTCCACGCCGTAGGTGACGCCCGAGCCGGCGGTGGCCGCACCGTAGGCACCCGTGCCGCTGCTGGAGTCGCTCCGGCCCCACACGCCGTGGGTGTTGCCCGTGAGGGCGGAGGCGAAGCCAGCGACGCCCCGGCCGCTGGTGGCGGCGCTCTCGCCAAACACGCCATAGGCGATGCCGGAACTGGCACTGGCCAATCCGTAGACGGCTCTGCCGCCGGTGGAGGCGCTCTGGCCAAACATACCGAAGTTGGTGCCCGAGATGGCGGTGTTGCGGGCATAGATGGTTCTGATTCCGCTGCTGACCACTTCCAGTGGGTAGTCTGGCGCGGCGGTTCCGATGCCGACATTATTGTTCTCATCCACGAAGATGCCGCGTGTCTGGATCGAGAATGGCGATGCTGTCATCGACTGGCGTGGCGAGAGTGTGTTGCCATCAATCACAATCTCAAGCCAATACTGACTTCCAGCAAAGTCCAGTGCGCCAAAATCGAGCTCAACGCGAAAGAGCCCATCAACCACATCCTCCCCGGCAACCGAAACGGTGGAGCCGATCTGCGATCCCCCAGCGAGGGCATCGAACATGGAGAAGTCCATATTGTACATGCCGTTGGCCGCGTTGCTGGATTCTTTGAGTTCACCCTGATAGGTGAAAGTGGTGTCGGTTTGGGCCGCAAGCGGCGAGGCGACGAGTGCAAGAACGGCCGATGCCGACAACCAAGTTGCAAAGCGATTCATTACCTGTTTTCCTTCTCTTGGTTTGATGCAAGCCGTTCGACAATCATTTGCAGGTCGGACAGTTGTTGTCTCAGTTCGCTGATTTCGTAATCCTTCTCGGCTAGCCGTCTGTCGCTCTCGCTGGAAAGCGCGTTCACGGCCTCAACCAGCAGCGGTGTCATTTTTGAATAATCCATGCCGATGGCGTCGATGCCGTTTTCTTCGTAGTTGACGATCTCGGGCATCACGGCCCCGACCTCTTCGGCGATCATGCCGACATCGTGGTTGCCGCCGTGCTCTTCGTCCCAGTCAAAGTACACGCCTTGGAGTTGTGCGAGCTTGTCGAGCGGGTTCCCGATGGGCACGATATTGCTTTTGAACCGGCGAGATGATGGCGATCCGTAGTTGGTCCCCGCACCAGAAGCCCAGAAGTCATAGCCGTCCGAACTGTTGGAATGGCCGACCACACCGTAGGTGATCCCGTCGGTCGCCGTCGCGAGTCCAAAGACCCCACGGCCGCGTACGCTGTCAGCCTCGAACCGCCCGCCGTAGGTGATGCCGCCRATGGCCCTGGCCTCGCCGAAGACCCCGGTTCCGGATGTGCTGTCGTTCGTGCTGTACACGCCATAGGTGGTGCCACTTGAGGCGGGAGCCCAGGCGCAAACGCCGCGCCCGCTGGTACTGTTACTCTGACCGAACACGCCATCTGTAGTGCCTGTGTTGGCGCTTGCCCAGCCGAACACACCGCGCCCACCTGTGCTGAGGCTTCTGAACCACCCGCCGTAGGTGGTGCCGGCGGCGGCGAATGCGCTACCGTTGACCCCTTGCCCGCTCGTGCTGCTACTCTGGCCTTCCACACCTATGTTGGGGCCTGTCTGTGCGCTTGCCCAGCCAAATACGGCACGCCCGTTCGTGCTCCTAGTCTGGCCGAACACGCCGGTGTTGGTGCCCGTGGTGGAGGTTGCTTGGCCGGAGAGGGCGGTCCCGGTTGTGCTGAAGTTATCAAACCGCCCAGTGGTGGTAAAGCCGGTCGGGGAACTGGACCTGCTGTAGATGGCGCGTCCGGATGTGCTGGGATTTTCCACATGGAGCGGATAGAACGGGAAGGTTGTTCCGACGCCAACATTGTTGTTGCTATCGACGAAGATGCCGCGTGTCTGAATCGAAAACGGCGAAGCCGTCATCGCTTGGCGTGGTGAGAGCGTGTTGCCATCGACCATAATCTCAAGCCAGTACTGGGTGCTCGAGAAATCTCGCGGGCCGAAGTCGAGCTGAGAACTGAAGATCCCATCACTCACGACTTGGGGGGCGATTGTGACCGTTGATCCGACCTGCGACCCTCCTGCAAGCGCATTGAAGAGCTTGAAATTCATGGAGTACGACCCATCGGCTGGTGCACCAGCTTCAATCAGTTCACCTTGGTAGGTGAAAGTGGTGTCGGTCTGAGCGAGTGCTGGAACGGAGCAAACGGTAGCCGCACACAAGACGGCGGCGAGCACTGTTGATTTCATGATGGTTCCTATCCTTAGTTCGAAACCAAGATAACCCTTGGTCTTTCTATTATCGAGATATTTGGTTCAATTGCAAGGATGGACTGGGTTTCCCAAAATCTCTCGGCGACTGGAAACGACTTGTATTCTAACCTAGCGGGTCAAAGCGGGTCAACCCCAAAATCCACATCTCCCTCNACTCCACCAAAAAACGCCCCCGGCATCCGCCAGCGGCGTTTCTTTGAATGGAGACGAACGGGATCGAACCGACGACCTCTTGCATGCCATCGACTGTAAATCTCTGTCACCGAAAGCCCTAAGGCGTTATTCGTTGTAAGGTTAAGCGGAAACGCTAGACCGTGCAAATCATAGCAACCGTCAATATGCGATCATGTTTCACGCGGTAGCAGGCATACATGTCGGATGAATCCGGTCGAGTCGAAATTGCGATGGATCTCACAAAATTGTATCAAATAGTTTTTTCCATGATCTGCCTCAACTCTGGACATCGTTGGGTGGTTGAGGCCTCGCTTGTTTACCGTCCGCCCGGTGGTGGGTGCGGCAGTGGTCTCGTAGAGGTTTATCGGGCCACTCGGCCCATAGAGGAGATCGCACCATGTCATCAACGAATCACATCAGAAACCTGCTCGGCGCTGTCGGCGTTGCGGCTTGCACACTCGCATCGCCCGCGGCCGCCCAGCCGGATATATCATCGACGCACATCCCGGGCACATCGTTCACCTATCAGGGTGTCCTTTCCAGCGCAGGCACGAATGTTGACGCCTCGGTCATGGTCGATTTCAAGCTCTTTAATGCCGCCGCCGCTGGCACGCAGGTCGGCTCGACCATCTCGTCCGCGGTCACACCTGTTGACGGCGTKTKMAGSYWMTYYSKCRACWYCKRYGCGGNTKRSMKAYSSCYSMRAMMAATSSMYCTGGCTCGAGATCACGGTCGATGGCGATGTCCTCGGTCGGCAGGAGCTCGAGGCCACTCCGTTTTCGTTGAACACGCGGGGGATCACAATCGACGACTCAGGCAAGATGGGCTTGGGCATTGCCAATCCAGAGCGCGGGCTGCATATCCGCGATTCCTTCGCTGGCTCGATTATGTTGGATCGAAGTGACTTTCCACCAGTGATCCTGTTTAGGGACTATCTCGACTTGGACGATGATTTCAGCGAGCCGCCAACTTCGTCATGGTTTGTGAATGCAGGAATCACCGGCTTTGGTGTTTATGATAATACAGACGGCCCCAGCCTTAAACGGGTACATATAGGTTCCACGGGCAATGTCGGTATCGGTACAATCTCTCCCGCCACCAAGCTTGATGTAAATGGCACTGCCACAATGAATGGGCTTGATGTCTTGGCTCTGAGTACGCTTGATACGCTACATGTGAACGGTAATGTGGGCATCGGAACCACGACGCCGACGTCCCCTCTTGATGTCACTGGAACTGCTAGGGCAGATACAGTTTTATCGCGTAACGAGATGTTCCTTGGCRACATAGCGAGTATTGAGCAAGGTCTTCACATCAATACACTCAATGGCAGGTGGGAGGTTGGGTCGAACGACTCCGGCAATTTCGGTGGCAACAATCAGTTCTATATCTACAATAAAACGGCTACTGGCAACAATTATATGCTGACCATTGCCGAAAACAATCCTTATGTTGGGATCAACACTGTCTCGCCACAAACAACTCTTGATGTAAATGGAAATATCAGATGCGTGTCACTGACGCAAACTTCTGCAAAGATGTACAARGACGAYATCGAGCCTATCCAGAACGCTCTTGAAACGATTGATCAGCTTCAGGGTGTCAGCTACACATGGAACGATCTCGCCCCAGAAGAGGCCCGCGGCAATGCCGACCTCGGCTTTATCGCCGCCGATGTGGCGCTGATTCTGCCAGAGCTCGTGGCTCTCGATGAGAACGGCGAGGCAGCAGGAATCGACTACGGCAAGATCACTTCCGTCACGGTTGAAGCGATCAAGGAGCTCAAGGCCGAGAACGATGATCTCAGGAGCAGGCTTGATCGCATGGAAGCGATGCTCGAAGCACAGAACACGGCGAAATAAGTTTCAGGTAACCACCTGCCACTATTCCTCTTCTGTGTTTGTCCACCCTCGGACGAGCGCAACCTCAGCGGCGGCGCGCTCTTCGGGACTCAGCGATGGGTCACTCAAGAGCGCGTCGCCTGCCTTTTTGTGCGACAACCCTTCCGCAAGGAATCCGCTGAGCAGTTCAGTGACCCGTTCATCGGCGGCGATCTGCTCGGCTCGCATCAGCCGCTGTTCGCGTGGCCGAAGCGTGCCCCAACTGCGGACATACCCGTTGGCGTGCCCCGAGTACAGCGTCTTCCCGTCCGCGCTCCACGTCAGCATGTAGACGTACTTGTACTCTTCGTCGA
This sequence comes from Phycisphaera sp., assembly GCA_002732755.1. GTDB lineage: Bacteria > Planctomycetota > Phycisphaerae > Phycisphaerales > UBA1924. Next base: position 2,197 of record NVSP01000149.1, on the reverse strand, counting down.
GGATTTCAGCCGGCGATGCCACGAACTCGAAGAGCTTGGTGTAGAATTCGGTTTCGATGATCGTGATCCGGCCGTCGTGTGTGCCGACCGCGAGTGTCTTGCCGTCGGGCGAATATGAAGCACACAGCAACCGGTCTGTATCAACGACGGGCCTGGCGACGCGTTCACGAGATTCGAAATCAAAAATCTCTATAGCGCCCCCTCGTACGAGTGCGATGTGATCGCCGTCGGGGCTGATCGCGAGGCCCTCGGTGACTTGCAGCTGGTTGTCAATTCGGATGTTTGCTTCGTCTTCAACCACAATGATTCGGCCCACAGTGCGCAGCCGGTTMAGAATGAGTCTCTTCCCATCGGGGTGTACCACGGCGCGTGAGCTTAGCTGCTGCCCGGGGGTGAGCTTTGCCGGGTCATTGAGTATGAAGCCGGGCACWATCTCTGGTYTTGAAGTGATCTCAGATGAKCCAGAAGCAATATCCCAGCTCTCTTGCGACAGCATGTTCTCTGTTAACWTYCCAACAGTGTGAACAAGTGTCGCGTCTCTGGAAAAATACAGTTGCGCGTTTCCCCGGTAAGGCTTGTACGAGTTTGGTTCATGGGTCCACAGTGTCTCGCCAGTCCTTGCATCGATGATGCACAGGGCGTTCTGYTCTTGGTGATAGGTGGCGAGCAGTCCGCCTCCGGGTGACAAAGCGATGTTGTAAATATCTTCGGCGTGCGGCCGGGCCGTCATTGTTGGTCTGGTGCCAGATTCGGGATCGAGTGTGTCGACGAGCACAGGGCGAGAGTGCCGGGGATCTGTTGCGATCAGGAATTCGCCATCGAATAGAAAACCACCGGCCTTGAAATATGGCCAAGATTCGCCCATCGGATGGCCGGGGAAGTACCGCTTTAGAACCCGCCCGTCTTCTGCGCTGATGAGAATATTTTTACCATTCGGCAGTATTATAATTAATGCGTCAAGATTTTGGATATAGGCTAAGGCAAAGCCCTCAATATTCAAATTACGTATGTGATCTAGCGAATCAAGGTCAAATATACTGGCTTCGAAACCATGTAGTCGCGGATCCGATCCGATCACGATCTCGTTGCGGTCTGGCATTGAGCATGCCATCCAGCGCCCGTCAAGTATTCCAGTTGTTGCCACAACCTCGCCTTGGTCGGAATTGAATACGAAAACCTCGGTGAGGGTTGGGTATGAGCCGGGTTCTGGTCGAAATTTCCAGCCGCTGGCCCGCACGACGTATAGATTTTTCCCCTCGGCCTTGTGCAGGACAGTGCACGGCACGCCTCCGTATGGTCTCTTGATAGATTGCGTGCCGTTGGCTTCATCCCAGAAGTACAGATTGTGCGACCGTCCATCACTCCAGGCGTTGTCCTCTTGACCAGTCCAGGTGGCAACGTTGTACTGGGAGTTGTAGACAGCGTTTCTTCCGGGACCGGGCTGGAAATTGTCTGGGAGAACCTCTCGCTCTCCTGTAGCCAGGTCGAGAAGGTGTCTTTCGCCGAATTTGCCATAGCCATCGGTGGCAACGTCAGCGGATATATGCATCAGAGTGGGAGAGTTGCCGTGCTCGATATCATCAAATGATGAATCAGGATAGAGCACTTCGAGTGCCCCGGTGAGCGGGTCCCACCTGTGTAGCTTGCGGCCAGCAATTGTCAAGACATGGGTACCCTGGATACCGGATGCATTTTGAAAACGGGTTTGCATGAATGGGCTACTTGGATTTTCCTCGCGCACACCGCCAAAATCTTGGTCGCCCGGCATCCACCGGGGTTGCCCGGCCGCCAGCATCTCCCAGCCCCAGCCACGGAGCCAGCCCGGAATCGTCTCGAGCACTTCGATTGCGCCGRMSRCMKMRYYSKWKGCSRMCRWSTSSKGGGACCTCGACGACCCCATCACCGGGCGTTTCATCGAGCCCGATGAATCCAGCACCAGCATCACCGCGGCATGGGTTGTGACGACATCGTCGGGGATCTCTAGATTCACAGGGAGCAAACTGGCGATGAGTCCGATTTCATCTTCGTCATTCTCGATCAGCGACGCGTTCCATCCCCCGGCGCCGAGGGCCTCGTATCCACCGATGAAGAGGAGCCCGCCGCCGAGGGCGCGGACATAGTTGTCGAGCGCCGGTTCGATGCCCGGCATCAGCGCATCGCGCGGCGTGTTGATCAGCACGACGAGGTCATAGGGTTC
>NVSP01000148.1 GCA_002732755.1 Phycisphaera sp. | reverse complement strand
GATCGCCTCGCTGAGCTTGATACCAAAACCCAGAACATCCCCGGCGCTTCGACCAACTCGATGCTGGGCCTGACACAGAAGCTGCTCAGCCAGATCACATCACTCGAGCGGCAGGTCGCCGACGCCGAGGCGGGCAGGCTCAACGCGCAAACAAACCTTCAGCGTGAAGCCGACCGTGTGACCGCGCTGCAAACGCAGCAAGCCCAGACCGTCGCAAACCTGCAGGCAACGGTGACCCAGCTCGAAGAGGCCAACGAAAGCTACCGCGGCGGGTTCCAGAGCGTCGAGCAGAAATACCTCGAACAGATCCGCAATCTTCAAGCAGCCAACGACACGCTCGATCAGAACTTGCGTACGCAGATCCGTGACCTTCAGCAGAAAAACCTGCTCAACGAAGACCAGATCACGGCGCTCCAACTCGCCGGCCGGGGCGACTCGCTCAAGCCAAAGGCGGAGTTCTCGCTCGTTGACGGCACCGTCGCCAACTCCAACCCAAGCCAGAATGAGGTCTTCATCTCCATCGGTCGCCGCCAGAATGTCATCCTCGGGATGACCTTTGCGGTCTACGGCAACGCGACACAGATCCGCCCGGATGCCGACGGCAACTACCCGCAGGGCAAGGGGGCAATCGAGGTTGTCAATGTTGGTGAGACAGCGAGCCGATGCCGGGTGCTCTTTGAGCGGACGGGCAACCCGATCGTTCCGGGCGATGTGATCGCCAATGCTGCGTACGACCCGACCAAGGTGTACARGTTCCTGATCGCGGGCAACTTTGACACCAACGGCGACGGCCGACGCACGCCGGGCGAACGCACCGAGATCACCGCGCTCGTCGAAGAGTGGGGCGGCACAACAACCGAGGAGCTTGAAGGCGATGTTGACTTTGTCGTCCTTGGTGAGCCTCCGATCCTGCCACCCCAGCCGACGATCAACTCCCCGATCGAGATCGTTGAGATCTACATCCGCAAGGAGAACGAGCTGATCAGGTACAACGACCTGCTCGACAAGGCTCAAAGGACCTCGATCCCCGTGCTCAACGAGAACAGGCTCTACACCCTCATCGGCCGGGTCCGCTCGCGGACGCGCTGATCACAGGGAAATTCGTGGCCAGAGTGAAAAAGAAAAAGCTTGTCAGTAGGCTCCCGGCGTGGTCGCATGCCCCGGTGGCGGTGGCGCTKCGGACTGCGATGACCCCGTGTCAGGTCTTTGGGCTTGAGGCAACGCTCGACGAGATGGACCGGCTGGGCAGAGGCTTTGCCAAGGCGCCGTGGAACAAGAAACAGCTCCGAAGGTGCAAGCAGCGCATCGCGTTTGCCTTTCCCGACTGGGACGAGGATCGGGTCGCCGATGTCGCGGCGGGGGTCTGGGGGCATCTGTTTCAACTCGGCGCCGAGACGCTCTACACGCCGAGGTTTCTGTCGAGCGATAGCTGGGTTCGCCACGCCTGCTTTGGCAAAGCATCGGAGGCGTTCGGCGAGATCCTCAAAAATCAGCCCGTGATTCTGGTGACCGGGCACTTTGGAAACTGGGAACTCTCGGGCTACGCGATGGCGGTTATGGGTGTGCCCGTCCACGCGGTGTACCGGCCATTTGACCTCAAGCCGCTGGACAAGTGGATGAAGGATGTCCGCGGCAAGCGCGGGATGCAGCTCGTCGATAAGTTTGGCGCGGTGCGTGAGCTGCCCCACGCGCTGGACAACGGCGGGATGCCGGCTTTCGTCGCCGACCAGAACGCGGGCGACAGAGGTCTGTTTGTCCCGTTCTTTGGAAGACTGACCAGCACATACAAATCTGTCKGGATGTTGGCGATGCAGAAGAACGCGTCGATCATCTGCGGCGGGGGTGTCCGCAGCCCGGATCGCGGCCCAGACGGCGTCGACCAACTCCACAGCCACGCGACCGGGCGATGGCAGAACACCATGGGCTACAGGTTTGATATCCATGATGTCATCAAACCTGAAGACTGGAAAGACCAGCCAGACCCGCTTTTCTATATCACCGCCCGCTACCGCCGCTCGATCGAGAACATGGTCCGCACCGCGCCCGAGCAGTATTTCTGGATGCACCGGGTCTGGAAGAGCCGCCCCAAGCACGAACGGCTCCGGCGAGAGTTCCCGGACGCTCTCAAACAAAAACTGCTCGACCTGCCCTGGATGGATGAGGCCCAGGTCGAGAAACTGATCGACCAGAGCAGGCTCGATACGGCGGAACTAGACCGCCTCGGCGGGGACAGGCTGGAGTAGGTGTCGGTTATCCGGGACAAGCCTGCCCTGATTTGGGCCGAATCCGAACCGAACACAGCCCGGTGCGAATAGGAATGGTCAGAAGACCTCATTGCTCGCGGACCGTTTCGGGTGCATACTGAGGGCTGACGCGAAGTAAGGGAGCCACGACATGAGCGCTGAAACATTGGTAGGCAAGCTCGAAGATGTCCAGGTCTTGATTGTCGACGACGACGCGGACATCCGTGAATCCATCGAGGCGGCGATGCTCGCTGAGGGCGCGATCACCGAGACCGCTCCCGACGGCAACACCGCGGTCGCGTACTGCAACGAAGACCCGCCCGAGCTTGTGATTCTCGACATGATGCTCCCGGGCCGGAGCGGCTTTCTTGTGCTCGAGAAGATCAAGGGCCGCGAGGACAGCCCGATTGTGATTATGGTGACAGCCAACGAGGGCAAGCGTCATCAGATCTACGCCGAGGCGATCGGTGTGGATGCGTACATGATCAAGCCGGTCCCGCTTGCGAGTCTGGTAAACCAGGCCGCCGAGTTGATCGCCGAGCGCCGCAAGAACGGTTGATCAAATCACAAAGATGACTCCTTGTGCCACTGACCTGTTCTTACAGGTCAGTGCTTTCCCGCACGGGGCACAGAGCACTGACCCAGAAGACCGGGTCAGTGGCACGGGTCCGTACGACATTGGCATGAGATCACCCTTCTGGCTGGCTTCTGGCCTGTGTGTGGTGAATCATGTTCTCGTGGCGAGCCGACAGATCATCTTGTTTCAGCCCAGCGACCCCGAGGATGCGTCCGCGGGGATGGTCGAACTTGGGTCGCCGGGTTCCATTGAGCAGAAGCTCCGGGCCTACAACATCGCAGCCGACGGGGGCAAGGGTGCACTGGGCACGATCTCGCTCTATGGACCGGGTCTTGTGATCGAAGTGCCCTCGGCTTCGGATCAGGTCAACCAGCTCATGGCATCGGTCGATGATGAGGAGACAGCTTGGCCCGTGCTCGCCCGGATCTGCCGGGAGCAGGGCTGGAAACTGATGGACCCCGAGTCTGGCCGAACATTTATGTGATCGGAAATTGAAAATGCCCACCTACGACTATGAAATCCTGGACGACCAAGGCGAGCCGACAGGCGAACGCTTCGAGTGGATCCAGTCCATGAAAAGCGAAACGCTGACCAAGCACCCAGAGACGGGCAAGCCTTGCCAGCGCGCGATCAGCGTCCCGAGCATCGCCGGCACATGGTCGCCTCTGAAAGAGAAATCTCAGCTCTCGAACAAGAACCTCGAACGGCTGGGCTTTACCAAGTACGAGCGCCGTGGCGACGGGGTCATGGAACGCACCGCCGGCAAAGAAGGCCCTCAGATTCTCAAAGAAGACGACTGATTTGGTGGGATGGGCTTCTAGCCCGTCAGCAACAGGAGACTGCGCGTGTATCCAATAGCTCGCACAACACTCTTGCTGGGCACAACGCTCATGCTCGCCGGTTGCGACGCTGGCTTGGCGGACAAGCCAACCACAGTCCATGTCTCGCGCATCGTCACCATGAGCGGCGACCGCGTTGTCAGCTACACCGCGATGTACGACGRCGGCATCGAGACCTACATCGACTTTGCGCCGCAAGGCGATGTGGACATGATTACCGTCGAACGAGAATCAACCGGCGACGGCTCGATGCTCCGGCTTGTCCGCGACGGGTTCACCCCAAAGAGCCTGCCCGCCGACGGCCCAGAGGCGCAGCCGATCACGGGCGAATGGGCCAGTCGCTTTGTGCAGATCGGCGAGCTTGTTGATGTCGAGCTTGTGCCGTGGAGCGATGCACACAGCGGCGGCGGATTCTGACGAACATCTTCAATTACGAGCCCCTTCCGTAAGGAAGGGTGCTTGGTTTTTTGTATGAGTGACCACATCGCTTGCGCGCGAGGCTCGTAAATTCATTCACAAATCCAGATTGTGATTCGACGGTTTCTGCGCCAGCGCCACCAGCGTGCAGAGCACCGCGGCGGTCTGTGTGTGCAGGTGCATCGTCGCAAAGATCCCAACGAGCATGAGCGCCAAGATCGCCATGAAAAAGCCTGCTTGGTAGGTCGAGGTGTCTGACGAATTTGGTGCTGCGCCGATCAGGACCGCTGCCATGAGCGCACAAAAGAGCACCAGCCCGACGGTGCCTTGGGTGGCAGCGATGTGGATGTATGCGCCGTGGGCGTTGCGCTCGATGGGTTCTTGGGCGTGGTCGATGCCTCGTTTGTCCTGTTCGTTTTTGACCCATGTTTGGTAACTTCCTGAGCCGGTGCCCAGGATCGGATTCTCTGCGAAGGCTCTGCTTGCCCAGATCCACATGTTGATGCGCGCGCCCATGCTCGTTGCGTAGTCGGTGTTGTCGATCGTGCTGCGAAGCTCGGATCGCGCCTCGGCGACGCGGCTCTGGATCTTGCCCCCAAGCGTCAGCCACGCCACTGGCAAGATCACAACCGCGATGACTAGAGCGGTGATCTGGGTGCGCCCCCGGTTGGTCGAGCGCCACGCGGTGAACGCGAGCGAGATGAGTGTGAGCAACGCCGCGGCGATCCACGCGCCGCGCGCACCCGTTGCGATGACCGCAAGGAGCGAGATGATCGCCAAGACACGCGCGGGCCAGCGGAGGTTGTGTTGTCGGCTCATCGCGATGGGAAGGTGCAGACCGAACGATGCGAGCAGGATCGAGCCGCCGGAAGCGGGCATGAGCCACGCGCTGATGCGGTCCGGATAGGCGTCAAAGTCGAGGTGCTCCCAGTTGAACTCGAACGCGAGAAACTGGATGAGTTGTGCTGTATTGACCGCGAGGTAGCTCAGCACGATGCAGAGGATGAACCATCGCCGGAGGTGGCGCAGAGGCCAGAACGCGGGGATCACTAGGAGCCAGCGCAGAATACCCATTTCGTTGGCGCCGTAGTTTTTGTTTGGGGACCACAGAATCCCGATGAGTGAGTAGGCGGCGTACGCAAGCCCGAGCGCGACGATGGGGAGTGTGAGCATGGGCGGATAGAGCCGCCATGTCGCGTAGAGCCGAAGAAACGCGGTGGCGAGCAGCACCACGCTTGCGATCTCGAAGAAACTCTGTGGGAGTGCGATCGCAAGGCAGAGCGCACAGCCCGCTGCGACATGGAAGAGGTGTCCCCAGCGGACAGTGCGGCTGGCGCGTTGGTTGAGCGACCAGAGCCGATCGTGGTCGATGGTCCTGCCGCAAAGCCAGCCCGTGATGTCCATTTGTGCGCTCGCCATGAGGAGGCAGCCTAGATCGGCTGGCGATCGTCGTCATCTGTGCCACTGACCCCGTCTTCGGGGTCAGTGCTCTTCCGGATGGTCCCAAATCACACTGACCCCGAAGACGGGGTCAGTGGCACGGTACAATAGTCATATTTTGTTAGGTACAATTTACAAATCGTGTACAATAATCGCAACGCGGGTTGGGATCAATCCGAACCATACAGTGTTGGGCGGTGTCTTATTTCGTAGAGCCGACACCCGGCCGGGAGTACCAGCAATGGACATCATCAACAGATTGCTCAAGCGTGCGTGGTTTCGGCTGGTCTTCATTGATCTGATCCGCACCTTCGCCGTCACGCTCACGGTCGCTGCCGGCGTTCTCATCGTGTGGCGGCTGGTCCAGAGCGTTGTCCCGACCCCGATGTCGTGGAATGTGCTGGCGGGTGTTGGCGCGGGCGCTGCGTTTGCAATCGCAGCGACCTGGACACTCGTCCGCACCAAACAAGGCGGCTCGGTCGCTCGGCAAGTCGACGAACGCGCGGGCCTGCGCGAGACAATTTCGACAGCGCTCTGTGTCCAACACGAGCAAGATGCGTGGTCGCGCGCAACGGTCGAGATGGCGGGCAAGAAAGCCAGCTCGGTGAATCTTAAAGAAGCGATCCCGGTCGAGACGCCTCGCTATTGGCCCGCGCCGATCGCAGCGATGGCGCTCCTTGTGATCATGCTGATGGTTCCGGTCCTGAATCTCCCCGCGATCTTTGGGAGCGAGCCGACGATTCCACAGGACGAGCAGGATGTGATCCAGGCGAGCATCGAGGTCGAACAGATGAAAGAGGAGCTTGAGGCTGAAGCGCAGCGGCTGGGTGTTGAGTTTGACCTTGAGGACGCCGCCGAGGATGCGCTGTTTCCCGAGGACATGACGCCCGAAGACATCCAAGCCGCGGCGGTCAAGCAGCTCACGATGCTGACAGACAAGCTCGACGCAAAGATGAAAGAAGAGGGCGCTGACAAAATCGAAGCGCTTGAAAAACAGCTCCAGAAACTCCGCCAACCGGGGCCGGGCCCTGCGCAAGAGCTTGCCCGTGCGATGGCGCGTGGCAACTTTGACAAGGCCCGCGAAGAACTCTCAAAGCTCGCCCAGCAGATGCGCTCGGGCGACATGACCGATGAGCAAGAGCAACAGCTCGAAAAGCAGATGGAAAATCTTGCCAAGCAGATGGAGAAACTGGCAGAAGAGCAGAAAGAAACCGAACGCGCCCTGCGCGAAGCTGGCATGAGTGCCGAGCAAGCCAAGCGGCTCGCGTCAAATCCAGATGCGCTCAAAGAAGCGCTCGACAAACTCGACACCATGTCCGATGCACAGAAACAGCAGCTCATGGAACAGGCGATGGCGCAGGCTCAGGCGAGCCAGCAGTGCAGCAACATGGGCCAGGCGATGTCGCAGATGGCAAAGGCGATGCAAGGGCAAGAAGGCATGAGCGGGCAAGGGCAAGCCGCGATGGACCAACTCGGCGACATGCTCAGCGAGATGGAGCAATTGCAAGGCGACATGCAATCCATGCAGGCGATGATGGATGCAGCGCAATCGCAGATGAACAAAATGGGCCAGGGCTTCTGTCAGAACCCGG
>NVSP01000147.1 GCA_002732755.1 Phycisphaera sp. | reverse complement strand
TTGTGGATCTGCGACCCGATGCACGGCAACACCCGGGGCACAGCCGGCGGTCGGAAGACCCGCAGCGTCGACGACATCTACCACGAACTCAAGGTCTCGATCGATACGCACGCCCGCTGCAAGACCCACCTTGGGGGGGTTCATTTCGAGTTGACGGGCGAAGATGTCACCGAATGCGTCGGCGGGGCTTCCGGGATCACCGAGGCGGATCTGGATCTGAACTATTCTTCTGCCCTCGATCCAAGGCTCAACTACGCTCAGAGCCTTGAGCTGGCGTTTTTGCTCGCCGAGCGAATGAAACCCGAACACAAYATATAAGCAGAAACCCTGATTTTGTGCTACACTATGAGTCTCATGGGGAAAGGCGGTAGGCAATGGCACAGGAAAAATTGGGAACCCAGGGACAGCCCGAGGAGTTCAAGCCGACAGAGGAAGAAAAAAACTACCTCTGCGGCATTATTCAAAATCACCCGTTCATCGGAGCAACTCTGATCGACTGCGAAGGCCTGTTCTATTGGGCCAACACTCGGGCGAAGCTCATGTATCTCGGCGATGCCAACGCAACGGTTGCGGGCAAATCAATCTACGACCTCTTCCCCTCTGAGTGGGGCGATGAACGAACAAGCCTGATGCGCACGCTCAACGAGACAGGCCAGCCAGCAATCCTTCGGCATATCAGGCGGGGCCGATCGCTCATGGTTACTTACAACCAGATGCCCACGCCAGAGGGTTCGCCTCAGCGGTACATGATCCTGATCTCAGAAGCTGAGGACGACACAGAAATCCCGATCCCGAGCAACTACCTCCGTTTCGAGACGGGGCTTGTGAACCTGGGGCCGCTGGACAAGCTGTCTCGGCGAGAGATCGAGGTGCTGGCTCTAATCAGCAAAGGGATGACWACGGATGAGATCGCCAAGCATCTGAGCCGCTCGCCCAAAACGATCGAGGCGCACCGCAGCTCGATCGCCCGCAAGCTGGGGCTAAAGAACCGGGTTCAACTGGCAGACATCGCGCGCAAGGCATCGCTGGACACCCATCACGCCGACATGAAACGCATCGGGGATGAGCCTTGATTTGTGATCACTTTTATTCTTAATAAAACAATACTGCATAATCGGTCCCATTCCAAGGTCGCCCCCGGTGGTCTCGGGTTTGCAACGCCCGGCAATCGTGCATCCCCTTAGGGCAAACACCTTAAAGTCATGCACTTACGCGAAACATATGGGAGATTACCGACTCCACGATCGCCCGCGATCTAGCATCGAGCCGAATGGAAATCGACATCAACGAACCCGCTACCAACGGCGGTATAAACTTTGGCTGCGAGACGCTCCGCAACATCCTTGAGCACCACCCTTTCATCGGCGCGAGCATCATCGACTACGACGGCAGGATCCTCTGGGTAAACGAGCGGGACAAACGGCTCTACTTTCCAGACACCGGGCCCGACTATCGGGGCAAGCACCTCCACGAGTTTTTCCCACGCGAGATGATTGAAGAGCGGCTCGAACTGTTGCACCAAGTGTGCGACTCGGGGAAGCCTGCGCAGTTCACGCAGATCCGTCTGGGCAAGGCGATCGTCACCACATACCACAAGCTACATGATGTGCCGGACCAGTTGCCACAGGTCTTGGTTATGGCGTGCGATGCCTGCTCTGCTCCATCGACAAACTGCGCAAAGGGCTACATCCAGTTCGACACGGAGTTTGTCTGCCTCGGCCCGCTCGACAAGCTGTCAAACCGCGAGCTCGAGGTGCTCGTCTTGCTGAGCCAAGCCCTAACCACAGTCGAGATCGCCGACACACTCAACCGCTCACCCAAAACGATCGAGGCGCACCGCAGCACGATCTCCCGCAAGCTCGGCGCCAAGAACCGGATCCAGCTCGCAGAGATCGCACACCGAGCCATGCTGGAAATCCGGCACACCAAGCTCAAACGCATCGCGGTCTGACACAGAACAGAAACTCGTTACTCTAGGTTCTGTTTGTATAGATCGGATAATAACGAGCCCCTTCGATGAGGAAGGGTGCCGGTATTCTGTGGGACTGGACCGCCTCGCTTGCGCGAGGGGCTCGTTAATCCATCAAACAGAGCCTAGGTGTCCGACGCGGCGTTCCGGTACCGCCCCGCCATCGCTTCGAGCGAGCCGGGGATGACGCGGATGTCCCCGACGGTTGTGACAAAGTTCACATCGCCTTCCCATCTGGGCACGAGGTGCACATGCAGGTGGCCGGGCACGCCCGCGCCGGCGGCTCGGCCCTGGTTGATCCCCGTGTTGATGCCGTGGGGTTCGAGTGTGCGCTCCATCAGATCGGTCGCGCGATCGACGAGCTGCCAGAGCGCAGCGCGTTCGTCTTGCGTGTAGTCGAGCAGGCGGGATCGGCTCTGGCCGAGCGCAACGAGGAGGTGGCCGTTGGCGTAGGGGTAGCGGTTGAGAAAGATCATGCCAAGGTTTGTGCGTTCGATGATGTGGTTGGCGTTGTCGTCATCGGGCGAGAGCCAGTAGTCGCGGATGAAGCAGCCTGTGTTTGGTTTGGCATCTTGCTTTGCTTTGGCTGCTTGCTGCTGGTCGTGCACGGTGCCGAGGGATTCGATGTATTTGAGCCGCCACGGCGCATCGAGTTGCGAGGGGCCGGTTTGCCCGTCGGTGTTCTGGTTGTGCGGGTTATTCCGGTTGTTGGGCATGCACCAAGTGTAACCTAGGGGAACAGTGGCCAAATCTTGCAATGGATCGGACCGATGAAAGACGAGAAGGGGCCTTTGCCATGAGCTTGGTAGAAATCGATTCGACGATACCGGTGTCCACGATCATGTCCATCAAGGTGGTGACGGTCTCGCCGGATGATTCGCTTCAAGTCGTGCGCCGGCTGTTCGATGCGCACCGGTTCCACCACCTGGTCGTGGCCGAGCGAGGCAAGGCGCAGGGCGTCATCAGCCACCGCGACCTGCTCAAACACCTCAGCCCGTTCGTGGGCACACTCAGCGAAAAAACCCGGGACACCTGGACGCTGGACAAGCGGGTGCATCAGGTGATGTCGCGCTCGATCGTGTGGGCGGATCCGGACACGCCAATCACGGAGGTATCGCTCATGATGGCTGCCAACCGGATCTCCTGCCTGCCGATTCTCGATGACAAGGGCAGGCCCATCGGGATCGTCACGGCGTTCGATGTTTTGCGCTGGGTCGCCGACATCTTGCACCCGGAATTCCGAGAACAAGCCGAGGCGGCGTAAGCCTGCAACCCTCGGCTTCCTCCGCCGCTAGAATCCGATTCCTTGTACGCACAATGAAACGGAGTTCTACACGATGTTCGATTCGATCTCAGTCGGTGGCCGGGGCGTTCCCTCAGCCGTTGTTGTTGGCCATTTCAAGGGCAAGAGCCTGCACAGTTCGAGCAAGGCGATCGACACCGATGGGTCTGTCGCCGAGGCAATCAAACGCCCCGAGGCGACCGGCGCCGGCGGCTGCATCGTCGAGGCGTTCCCGGCGGGCAAGGGCAAAGCCAAGAACCAGCCTCGCGTTTTGGTGCTCGGACTCGGCGAACACAAGAAGCTGACGGTCGGCTGCTTCCGCGAGTGCGGGGCCGCGGTCGCCAAGCATGCATCGAAGATGAAAGCCACCGCGCTGATGATCGACCTTGCGGGGCCGATCAAGGATGCCAAACTCGATGAGGGTGCGTGCGCCAGCGCATTTGCTGAGGGCGTTGGGCTGATGAGTTGGACCTACGAGCGCCTGCGCGGCTCGGCGACAACCAAAAAAGACCTCACCAAACTCTCGCTGCAATCTGAATCAAAGTCGTTTGCCAAGGGCATGGAGCGAGGGCTTGGGCTGGCAGCGAGCGCGAACCTGACGCGGGATTTGAGCCAGACGCCGCCGAACATCGCGACGACAACCTACATGGCTAATGAAGCCAAGAAGATGGCCAAACAAACCGGGCTTAAATGTACTGTGTACAAAGGTGCGCAGCTCGAAGAGATGGGGCTGACGGGTTGCCGAATCGTCGGTGCTGCAAGCGAGTTCCCGCCCTGCATGGTCCGGCTCGAATACACCCCTGCCCGCGGCGGCAAGCGCAGCAAGCCAACCGTCCTCGTCGGCAAAACCATCACCTACGACACCGGCGGGCTTTCACTCAAAGTCGGCGGCAGCATGAGAGGCATGAAACGCGACAAAGACGGCGGGTGCGCGATCTTTGGTGCTATGCACGCCATCGCAACCGTTATCAAACCCAACTGCCGGGTTGTTGCACTACTGATGTGCGCTGAAAACTCGGTCAGCGACGAGGCGTACCGCCCCGATGATGTCATCACGATGGGCAACGGCGTCACGGTCGAAGTCACCAACACCGACGCAGAAGGCCGGCTCGTGCTCGCCGACGGCCTCTTCCACGCGTGCAGCAAGGAAGACCCGGCGGCGGTCATCGACATGGCAACGCTCACCGGCGGCGTGGTCGTCGCGCTCGGCTCCGCGTTTGCCGGCATCTGGTGCGACGATGACAAGCTCCGCACCGCGCTCGAAGATGCGGGCGAGGCCTCGGGCGAGCGGGTGTGGCGCTTACCTCACGACGAGAAGTACCGCGAGATGATGAAAAGCCCGATCGCTGACATCGTCAACAGCGCCCCGATCCGCGAGGCGCACCCGATCCAAGGAGCAGCGTTCCTGAGCTACTTCGTCGAAGAAGGCATCCCGTGGGCCCACATCGACATCGCTGGCACGCACTCGACGGACAGCGCCAAAGGCTGCTTCAGCCCGGGGCCGACGGGCTTTGGGGCGAGGCTGCTCGCTGAGTTCTTCGAATCGCGGTAAACCGAGTGAATTGGTATCGACGAGCCCGAAGCGCAAGCGAGGCTTTCTCCTGCTCCCTCTCCCTGCCAGGGAGAGGGCCGGGGAGAGGGTTCTTTGCATTTCTCAATCCCAAAAAAACCCGAGGGATGGCGATCCCTCGGCTTGGGGATCAAAGATGTATTGATTGATGGAACCAAGAAGACCCCTCGACCGCTACGCGGCCACCTTCTCCCCGGCGGGGAGAAGGAGAAAGACGCGTGATCGCTCGCTTCCCTGATTTGAGCACTGTGGTGCCAAATATTGGGTCTTCGGATACGGTGCTCGGTTTCGTTGTACGCTATAGCTTCCAAGTGGAGGCCTTGCCCAGTGGAAAGCGCGATCGCGGTCAACCCGACACTCGCCGGCATCGGAGGTGTCTTTGCTGCCCTCAAGAAGGGGCCGAGGCTCGTCTTGGTTCGCCACGATTCGTGGAGCGATGAGAAGCTGGTTGATCTTGCCAAGGCGTGCCGGGACCACCCCACGGCTGCGGTCATGGTCGGCCATGGCAGGCTGCACGAAGACTGCACGCTAACGGGGTTGCTCGCGCGGCCCCGGCTTCTTGGTCCGATCGCCATCCGCGCCGACCGCTGGCCCGAGATGCAGCTCGACCGGCGGCTCTTGGTCCGCGACCCGGTGCTCGACCACTCGGCGAGTTGGATGATGTGCGTGCTCTGCGCTGGCGCGGGCGGCGAGGTCGCCTGCTGCGAGACCTATCACCCCAAGCGCATCAAGCACGACCCGCACGATGCCGACCAACTGCGCCCCGAGGGGCGGGCGTGGCTTGTGAATCTTGCGACCAAGCTGATCCCACGCGAGTTCATCGGCCCTTCACACGCACGCCAACTCTGGCAGACCTGGAGCGGCGGGCGATGAGTTGGTGCTTTGTCAGCAGAGAGTTTCCGCCTTTCTCCGGCGGCGGTATCGGGACATACGCCCTTGCTATGGCGCAGTCGCTCGTCATGGCGGGCGAGAAACCCATTGTGATTACCGTGGGCGACGGGGTGCAGAGCGAATCGGTTGAAGACAGCATAGTGGTGATCCGGCTGCCGCTGGTCAAAGGTGACGACTGGTCCGCGCCACACCCGGCGGTGCGAACACCCAAGACCGTCGCGGCGTGGAACGCGCTGGGGCCACACGCTGTCTTTTCGATGCTCGTTGCCGACATACTCGAAGATGTCATCGCCCGTCACAGCGTGGACCTGGTTGAGTTTGCCGACACCGGGGCCGCGGGATGGTTCACGCTCAACCGCAGGCGAAACCTTGGAGGTTTCGGTGATGTKCGCATGCTGACCAAGGTCCATTCGCCCAGCGCGTGGATCGAAGAGAACAACCGGCGTTGCGAACCGGGCCGACAGATGCACGATCTTCAGCGGATGGAGCGTGAGCAGGCTCTGTGGTCAGACGCGGTGAYCACGCCCTCGCAGTACATGGCGGATCTTGTGCTCGGGCWGTGGGGCGTGACCGCCGGCGTGATGCGCAACCCGCTGCCGGTGTTTGAGAATATACCCGAGGACCCGGARGACATCGATGTTCTCTTTGTGGGCCGGCTCGAATACCGCAAGGGGATCGATACGCTCTGCCACGCCTGGAAATTGCTCAACTTGAACTCGCACCGCTTGCACTTGGTCGGCCAAGATGTAACCGACGAGCGCACGGGGATTCCGATAGGCGAGCGGCTTATCTCTGAGATGCCGCGAGATGTTGCGCTCCGCGTTATCGAGCATGGCTCAAAGTCTCCGTCATCTGTCAAGGCAATGCAGAATGTTGCCAAGGTTGTTGTTGTCCCATCACCGGTGGACACTGTGCCGTACACCTGCGCCGAGGCGATGGCGTCTGGCAGGGTTGTTGTGGCGTCTGATATCGGTGGGGCTGTTGAGCTTGTCGATGACGGAATAAACGGGTTTCTCTTTGAATCTGGAAATTCTGAATCACTTGCGATTTCGATCCGCCGGGCGCTTGATTTGCCCGAAGCGGCTCGCATCGAGATGGGTGAACTGGCGCGTAAGCGTATCGCGCTCTTGTGCAGCGCCGCGGCTGTCGTGTCGGCAAGACGCGAGCACGCCAAGGGTGTCGAGCATTGGCGGGATATTTTGAGCGATCCAGAATGCACCGCGATCAATGCGGGCTTGGCAGATGACCAAGCTCTGAAACTGCTCTGCACCGCCGTGACCAACTCCGGCGCCGCGTTTGCCATCGGCTGGCCCAAGGTTGGCAAGCGAATGATTGTTCACGGCTCGCCGAGCTTTGCGGGGCTGCTCGCCGGGCCGCGCGAGGTCGGCGCGATTGTCGTGCGTCGGTCGTGGCTTGAGCGGCCTGAAATCGCGCCG
>NVSP01000146.1 GCA_002732755.1 Phycisphaera sp. | reverse complement strand
GCACCGAACCGGCGGCGATGACGCTCCGGCTCGTCGACGCGGCTGGGAAATCGACCGAAGCGCTCGCCGGCGACAGCGACGGCGCACGGGCAGCCAAACTCCTGCTGCTGGTCGCTTCATCAACCCACGCGACGGACATCCACATCGAGCCAAAGCCAAGCCACCACACGGTGCGGATCAGGGTCGATGGCCAGATGGTGTGGGTGACGGACCTGCCGACCAAGGCGGGCAAGCGTGTGACGAACCTCGTTCGGACCGCGTGCAACTCGAGCGACACCTCGCGCGATGCGATTATTGATGGGCACTTCTCGGTGTCGTTCAAGCAGGGCATGCAGAGCCGGGGCCGCGTTGACTACCGCGTGTCGCTGACGCCCTCGGTCAACGGCTCGAAGATGGTTCTGCGGGTTCTGGATATGGGCAATGTGCCACGGAGCATCGAAGAGATCGGCATGCCAACATTCATGCTCGACCGCGTGCGACGGGTGTGCGAGCAGGACACGGGGCTATTGCTCGTGACGGGGCCGACAGGCTCTGGCAAGACGACGACGCTGTACAACGCGGTGCGCGAGGTTGACCGCGAGGTCCGCAATGTTGTGACGATCGAGGACCCGGTCGAGTACGARCTCGAGGGYGTYACGCAGATGCCSATYGAYGAYKCGCGGGGCAAYACRTTCCAYGCGCTCYTGCGGTCGGTGCTYMGRCARGAYCCSGATGTSATYCTSGTKGGYGAGRTRCGCGAYCCSGAGACCGCCAAGGTCGCGATGCAAGCCTCGATGACGGGGCACCTKGTGTTYTCGACGCTGCACGCCAAGGACACGATTTCGAGCGTGTTTCGGCTTCTGGATCTTGGGCTTGAGCCGTACTTGGTYGCSAATAGYTTGCAGCTTGTTCTGGCGCAGCGGCTGGTGCGCGTGCTGTGCGATCGGTGCAAAAGAGCCGAGGGTGTGACGCCCTCCGAGGCGACCAAGATGGGCCGATTCCTTGGGGGCAAGACCGAGGTGTATAACGCGACGGGCTGCACCGCGTGTCTGCGCACAGGCTTTGCGGGTCGGCGTGCGATCTTTGAGTTGCTCGACTTCAACGACCAACTCCGTGATGTGATCCTCGAGAAACCGACGATCAGCGCAATGCGCAAGATCATCGACCAGGGCGTGTTCACGACGCTGGAGCAGTCTGGCTGGAGGCTGGTCGCCGAGGGGGCAACGACGCTGGGCGAGATCGATCGGGTCGCGGGTTCGGCTTAGATCAGCCGTGCCACTGACCTGTCTTCAGGTCAGTGCGTTGGATGCGCAAAAAGAACACTGACCCCGAAGACGGGGTCAGTGGCACGAAGARATACTACTGATTGCCTACCTGCGGCGACGGGTCGCGGCGAGGCTTGCGCCGAGGAGGACCAAGCCGCTGGTTGGGGCGGGGATGACTTGGAAGCCTTGGTTGCCGCCGAGGGACCACGGGGTGTCGCCAGGGTTGCCTTGTGCATCTTGGTAGAACAGGATGGCTGGAAACGGCACGCCTTCGTAGGCACCTGTGACCTGGCCGTTCAGGGCGAAGTCACTGATCGAGTACGAGGTCTGGGTTGTGTTCAAGGGGACTGTTACATCAAAGGTGTAGATGAGCAGCGGGTTGCTCGAATCGACGCCGCCGGCGTTGTCGAGCGGGGGCAGTGTGTTGGTACCCAGTGCGCCGATGATGGAGTCGCCCGAGACGACGCCGTCGGCTGCTGGGCCGAAGAAGTCGCTGTCGAAGGAATCGGTGAACTGGTTGTTGGAGATGATGAGGTCTGTGCCTCCAAACGAGAGTCCAAAGCCCATGTCCGCGATCACTGCCAGAACGACACCTGTCGGGTTGAGAAGCTCAGCGACGATCGTGAAGCCGACGGTGTCGCCGGGCAAAGCGGTTGTTGTATCCGCGTTGATACTGATGACAAGATTTGTTTGTGCGGGCACGGACGACGCAGCCAGCGCGCAAGCGCCGAGCATGAAGTGTTTGAATTGCATATCTTTACCTCTCCTGCGGACAGCGTACACGATTTCTCCCTAGAGTGTGCGCCCAAAACAGCAAGAAATCACCTAGAAATTGCGAATTTTGCCGTCTTTCCATGCAGGGAAACCCCTTCGCCATTCCCGAACAGACTCCGGGTCAATGTCGACAGTTAGGGTGGCTGGTTCGTCGTCGAGTTCGCCGAGGATTTCGCCTTTGGGTCCGATAGCGATTGTGCCGCCGATGTAGCTCAGGTGCGGATCGCTGCCTGTGCGGTTGACCGCGAGGACGAAGGCCTGGTTCTCGATGGCGCGCGCGATTGCTAGGGCGYGCCAGTGGGCTTGTCTGGCCTYGGGCCAGTTGGCGCCGATCGCAAAGAGCTGGGCGCCCTGGAAGAGGCCTGCGCGGAAAAGTTCTGGAAACCGCAGGTCGTAGCAGACGGCGGGGCAGACTTTGAGCGCGTCGGCTCCCGAGATCCAGTCGTAGGTGAGCACATCACTGCCGCCTTGGAATTTCTCAGGTTCACKACCGAATGTAAACGGGTGGACTTTGCTGTATTCGCAGATCAGCTTCTGATCGGGGCCGACGACGGTGGCGTTGTTGCGTGCTTTACCGTTGGTGCCGGGCTTGGTGGTTCGGCTGCCCTGGATGGTGATGCCCAGATCGCCCGCAAGACCCAGCAGGAAGCTGAGGGTTCGGCCGTTGGAATCTGCGTTTTTATCGGTATTGAGGCTAAATCCGGTGTCGAAAAGCTCGGGCAGGACCACGAGGTCGCCGGGGTTTGGTTTGGCATCGGCGAGGGCCTCTTCAACGAGCCGATGGTTCGCTTCTGGGCTTTCCCAGACGAGGTCGAGTTGGACAAGGTGGGCACGCATAGACCAACGGTAGCGTTCGCGGCTTGGCGGTGCGAATGCCGATAGAATGGACCCGGAGCATGGCGTGAAGGATGCAGAATACAACCCACCCAGACTGGTGCTTGCAAGCCGAAGCCCGCGTCGGCGGCAGTTGCTGACCGAGGCGGGCTTTGCGTTCACGGTTTCGCCGCGCTCGGTTGACGACGGCGGGCTGCTCTCTGGTTTGGTCAACCCCGAGCAATGGGTGATGGCGCTTGCCTATCTCAAAGCGGTGGGGGGATCGGACGCGAATCTGACGGACACGGTCGTGCTCGGCGCGGACACGATCTGCATCGGGCCAGAGGGGCAGTTGATCGGCCAACCTCGGGATGCGGCGCACGCGGAAGAGATATTGCGGTTGTTCGTCGGTGTGCCTCACTCGGTGGTGACGGGCGTGGCGCTTGTTGACCCGGCATCGAATCGCCGGGAAATGTTTTCTGACGGCGCGAGTGTGACATGGGGGCAGGTGAGCGATGCGCAGATCGCAGAGTATGTCGCGTCTGGGCAGTGGCGAGGTAAGGCGGGCGCATACAACCTGAGAGAACGACTCGAAGCTGGCTGGCCCATCGAGTTTACGGGTGACCCGACCGCGATCATGGGGCTGCCGATGGTGCAACTGGCGGATCGGCTCCCGGCGTGGGGCATTGTGCCGGGCGTTGCAGCGTGATGCTGGCATCGGTTGGGCCGGCGCTTCCGCTGTGGGCTGTGCTCCCGCCCTGTCTGCTCTTGATGCTCGTGCTCGCCGGCTATGTAATGGCGCTCAAAGAAGCGAATGTCCCGGAGTCTCGCCGGCGCATCCGTACCGCGGGCAGCATCGTGATGATGATGACCCAGCCGATGGTCGTCTATTTGTTTGCGATCGTTTCGCCCAATACCCCACGCAAGTTCATGCTGACCTGGGCGATGCTCATCGGGCTGCTGTGCATGCTTGTGTTTCTGGCTCTGGTTGATGTCATCAACAACATGCGGCTTCACTCGAAGATGAAGAACGATTTGCGCGTCGAAATGGCGAGTATCAAAACGGATGTATCCAAGATCGTCGCCAACAAGCAAGAAGAACCAGCGGGCGAGCCTCGGCCGACGCTTCGATTGACAGACGCGAATGAAGATGATGCCGACACGGAGCCGGAACGATGAGCCCGATCATACGATCACTGCTCGGCCCGGCGACCAAGCTGTACCGCCGAGAGATCACGCGGCGCAACGCGAAGTTTGATGCGGGCGAGGGCGTGGTGACGCTTGATCGGCCGGTGATTAGCGTTGGGAATCTATCGGTGGGGGGAACGGGCAAGTCGCCGATGGTCGCGCATGTGATCGAGGTGCTCCGCGCCGATGGGAGGCAGCCTTGCGTTGCGATGCGTGGGTATGGCGCCAAGCACACAGCGCACGGCACATCCGACGAAGCCGACGAATACGCCGCGAGGTTTGAGGGACTGCCGATCGTCGCCCAACCCAACCGGACCGAGGGCCTGATCGAACTCTTCGCAANSKWSMKCRKCGMSKMSKKCSMKKSGMWCGTGCNNTMSACGMKSRRYWTSRKCACCGNCSSMWYSRCSSSCAMCCTSGMCATCGTGCTGATCGATGCGACGCGCAGCCCGTTCGATGATGAGCTTTTGCCGACGGGCAGGCTGCGCGAGCCGGTGGATTCACTTTTCCGGGCGGAAGTTGTTGTGTTGACACACGCCGAGGCGGTGACGGATGCGGCGCTGCGGTCGGTTCGGCAGAGCGTGCTCGAAGTGAACCGCGATGTTGTCATGGTTATCGCCGAGCACGCATGGGTCGGGCTTGATGTTCTTGGGAGCAAAGAAGACCWGCCGGTGTCGTGGCTTTCGGGTAAGCATGTGCTCCCGGTGTGTGCGATCGGGAATCCGGGGCCGTTTGTTGAACATGTCGAGCGCGTTTCGGCGGCGAGCGCGGAGCCGATGGTGCTGCGGGACCATGATCCGTACAAGCGAGGCACCGTCGCAAAGCTGATTGCTTTGGCCAAGGGGTGTGACGCGATTGTGTGTACCGCCAAGGATTGGTCAAAGCTTCGGCATGTGGCCTCGGATTCGTGGCCTTGCCCGGTGGTCAGGCCCAGGCTTGCGGTGCGGCTGCGTGAGAACGGCGACCGGTTCGACGAGATGGTCCGTCAAGCGGCGGCCAGCCAAGCGGAATAGACTCGTCTCATGGKTTCATTGACCGAATCAATCTCAAAGATCGAGCCGTTCCGAGTGCTCGTCATCGGCGACCTGATGCTCGACGAATTGCTCTACGGCAATGCGGATCGGCTCTCAAATGATGCGCCCGTGCCGGTCCTGCATGTGAAGCGGTCCGAGCACCGCCCGGGAGGGGCGGCCAATGTCTGCCTGAACCTCGTGGCGATGGGCGCTAGCGTTTCGGTCTTGGGAGTGACGGGCAAGGACGACGATGCGGCAAAGCTCCGGTCAGCACTCAAATCAGAAGGCGTCGAGATCGAGGGGTTGATCGAAGACGAGTCTCGGCCCACGACGGTCAAGCGTTCGCTGATCGGTCTTGCCCAGCATCGGCACCCGCAGAWAATGTTCCGCGTTGACTTTGAGTCGTGCGAACCGATGTCCGCTTTGGTCGCCGAGCAACTGCTTGCGGTCTTTGATCGCCAACTCGCGGCTGCGGATGTTGTGTGCATCGAGGACTACAACAAGGGCGTGTGTACCGAGGCGATCTGCCAGGAGATTATCTCGCGGGCGCGCGCTGCGGGCAAGCCCGTCTTGGTTGATCCCGCTTCGGTGACCGACTACACCAAGTATCGCGGCGCGACATGCATCACACCCAACCGAACCGAGGCCGAGAAAGCAACGGGGCTGGCCGCCGGTAGCGAAGAACAGAACAACACGATCGCTCGAAAGCTCTTGGTTGAACTTGATCTTGAAACCATTGTCGTGACGCTCGACCGTCAGGGTGCGCTGCTGCTCGAACGCGGCAGCGAACCGATCATTGTGCCGACGGTCGCAAGGCAGGTGTACGATGTGACGGGCGCGGGCGACATGGTGCTTGCGGGGCTTGCAGCTGGGGTCGGCTGCGGGCTTGATTGGCCAAACACCGTTGCCTTTGCCAATGTCGCAGCAGGCCTCGAAGTCGAGGTGTTCGGCGTCGAACCGATCCCCCTTGCGCGCATCCGCCACGAGGTGCTCAARCAAGCCGGRCGWTTGCAGGGCAAGCTAAGAACGAGCGAGCAGGCAAGGCTCGAAGCCGACATGGTGCGAAAGACCGGCGGCAAAGTCGTCTTTACCAACGGCYGCTTCGACATCATCCACGCCGGGCACATCTCGATGCTCGAACGATCCGCAGCCCACGGCGCGATGCTCGTTGTTGGGCTTAACGACGACGATTCGATTCGCAGACTCAAGGGCGACGATCGGCCGGTCAATGAACTCGATGACCGAGCGCGGGTGCTCGGTGCGCTTGCGTGTGTTGACGCTGTTGTGCCCTTCGGCGAGGACACGCCGATCCGGCTCATCGAAGAGATCAGGCCCGATGTGCTCGTCAAGGGCGCCGACGCGCTCGACGGGCTTGCGCGCCCGGGCGTCGTGCTCTTCGACAAGGCCGGCACGCTCACCGCGGGGCGATTCACCCTCGCCGACTGGGCGGGCGACGAATCCATCCGCGAGGCGGTCAGCGAGGCGGTCAGCGCGATCGAGTCGCACAGCACACACCCCATCGCCCGCGCCCTCGCCGAACATACCACGTCGCTCCAAGCAACCAACGTCGAGCACCACCCCGGCCAAGGCGTGACGGGCGAGGTTGCGGGCCACACGTTCACCATCGGTGGGGCTGCCCTCCTCGACGCCCGGGGGATCACGGTCCCCACCTGGGCCCAGTCGGCAGCCGTCGCAGCGGACGAGCGTGTGCTCACGCCCGTCTTCATCGCCCGCGACGACCACGTGTTGCAGATCAGTCGATAGCGATTTCAGGATCCCTCGAATCGCACAAACGTATGTTTTTAATTCAGGTGTTCGAACGAACGAATTGAGTCCGTGGACGCTGATGACCCTGCCGGAAATGCATTTCTCGTGGTCAATGTCCAGTTGAACATGGAATCCACCGGATTCTTCTTCGAGGTGAATTCCGGAAATTGTGCGTTTTCGAGTCAAACGGCCTTTGCCTGACACGCGCTCGGCGGAAAGCAGGTTTTCCAATTCAGAATCGTTCGCTTCGATGAACTCTTTTGTAAAGTCACCTTTGCGGGTTCGGGAGTCATGGCGTTTGCGAAATTGGGCTCTTGCCGTTCTGGATTTCTTCTTCTTTTTGGCCATTGTCGTTGAGTTGTTTGTTAGCG
>NVSP01000145.1 GCA_002732755.1 Phycisphaera sp. | reverse complement strand
TCAGGCAACCGATATTATGCGCGCTGAACGCACCTTATCCGTTAAAAATGACTGGCGTGATCCGGTTAGCCGACGGTGACCACGCAATCGATGCCGGAGTGCTTGACGACATAGTCAAGTTCATCGGGTTTGAGGAGGTAGTTGAGGGGAACGACAACTCTGCCGAGCATCCAAGTCGCGAGGGCGGCGATCGGGAACGCGGCGCTCGTTGGCAGCATCAGGCCGACCTGCCGAGTGCTGGATTTTTTCTCGATCTCTGCTGCGACATGGAACGCTGCGACGAGAATCTCGGCACCGCGGTACGAGGACTTGTCATCCACGATCAGCGTGCGTTTTGCGTTCCGCACGAGCGATCTAAAGATTGGCCAATGGACACTCATCCACACCCCCTTGTTCGGCTTCCGCACCGGAAGCGAGACGATACACTCAAGATTGTTGCTGCGCAGGCCAGCTTTCCGATCTTGAAGGCATGATACGAATGAGATCCATGAACAAGGCCATCCCACTCTGTATTTCAATCGCTCTTTTGGCGATAACGATGGGCGGCTGCCAAACCGGGGCATCATCCCGCTCTGCGGTCACATCCAGCTATGTCTCGCTCTACAGATCGGGCGACTACGACGGGGCATTGCGGGCTGCCAAGGCATTCCCGACGACCTACCACGGCAGTGAGCGCCTGATCGCGGGCATGTCGCTGGCGGCTCTTGACAAACCCGAGGATGCCAAAATCTGGCTCCAACCCCTGACCAGTTCTTCTGACCGCCATATCCGGGGCCGAGCCAAGGCGACGATGGGCCTGATTCTCGCTGAAGAAGATGCTCACACCGATGCTGCTCGGCTGCTGAGTCAGGCATCGGACGATCTCGCCGGCCCGCAACGGGGCTGGGCGGCGCACTACGGCGCGCAAGAATTCGCCCATGCAGGCGACAATTTGCGGGCGGATCGGCTCCGAGCCATCTCATCCCTACGCGGCCCATCGGGCACGGTTGCGACGGTTACGGGCAATTTCACCGTTCAACTTGGAAGTTTTTCGTCCCGCAGTCGGGCTCAATCGCGGGCACGAGACACGGCCAACGCAGCATCAAATGCTGGTCTTGATAGCCCAAGGGTCGAGATTACCATAACCGGCAACAGGCCCTACTACGCCGTTCGGGTCGGACGCTTTGGCACCTCGGACGCCGCTCGGGCCGCTTCGATCAAGTTTCCAGGCGATACAGCTGTAATCCGGGCGAATTGAAAGTATCGTGGAACCCGAGCCGTCGGCGTGCGTCACATAGAGTGAAGAGCCCCAGCCTCGGGAGGTCGTCCACATGCGGATTCTAAACGCTATCACGATTTCACTCTGCATCGCTTTGCCGGTCTTGGCACAAGACGAGCAGCCCGCCGAAACCGAAACAGAGATCAAAGCCCTTGGCCCATTGGTCGAGGTCGAGCAGGATCTCCGCAGGGTCTTYTACCGCTTCTTCAAAAGCACACGCAATCCCGAGATGCACGAGCAAGGCTGGCGCGAACTCGAGCGGTTCATGGATGACCCTCGCGTCTTTGAATTGATGCTCGAACTGTTTGAGAACAAACCGATCGAGATAAAACGCGACCTGCTGGAGATGTTCGTCAAGGCGGCGACCGRCGATGCAGATGTCATCCTTGCCTGGGTCGCGGTGTTTGACCATGACGATGAGATGCGGACATGGGCGGCGGGTCGGCTGACAGAACGCATCGGCGAGGGTGAACCATCCAACCGAATCCAGCGCGTCCTTGAAGGGGCGCTCGTAAGCGGTGACGACGATGCCGCAATCGCTTCGGCGAGTTTGGTTCGCAGGTTCAATCTGATCAAAGCCATCCCGTATCTTATACAGGCGCAAGCCCAGCCTCAGCGGGAAGATGTCCGCACGGGCGCAATCGCACAAATCATCGTCGGAACACAACAAGCGTTTGTCGCAAACCTGACCCCGGTCGTTGCCAACAACGCGGTCGGGTTCCAGCCAACCATCGGCGTGGTCACCGACGGCGTGGTTCTTCGCGTGATGGATGCGGTCGTCTGGTCATACCGCACCGAGGTTCATCGTGATCTCGTCGGCATGACGAGCGATGCGTGGGGGCGATCGACCGCCTCGCTCGGCTACGACCACCGCAAATGGTTTGAGTGGTACGAAGACGAGTTCAAGCCAACGCTCACCGCCAAGGTCAATCCCTAAGCCGGGCCGCAGGCGATCACCGACGCCATGGCCTGTGTGGGAGTGTGCGAAAGCGAAAGGTGAAACTCGGTGATGCCAAGCCCCTGTGCTATCTCCGCGGCTTTACCTGAAACATGAATAGTTGGTACACCGCTTGGCAATCGTCTGACCTCGACATCTGTCCACGCGATGCCGCTGGCCCAGCCCGTACCGAGCGATTTGAGGACCGCTTCCTTTGCCGCAAACCTCGCTGCAAACCGCTCGATATCGCGCGGGGCTTTGGCCGACTGTGCGTACTCGGCTTCTTGCTGTGTAAAGCAGCGGTCGATGAATCGTTGGCCGTGGTCGGTGAGTGACTTCTCGATCCTTGCGACATCGACGAGGTCGATGCCGTGTGCAATGACGCGTGTCACTCGTCATCCTGACCGGCTTCTTCGGCTTGTGGTGGCGCTTCGATAGAGATCACGACCTTTGCGGGTCGGAGCACGCGGTCGCCGAGCTTGTAGCCCGTCTGAAACGCATCGACGAYTGTGCCCGGCTCAACATCGGGGTCCGGGTGCTGAGAAACCGCCTCGTGAAGCGCGGGATCGAACTCATCGCCACGCTTGGGTTTGATCAAACTGACACCCTGATTTCCAAGGGCGCGCTCGAACTCGGCGCGGACAATCTCGATGCCTCCAAGGAGCTGCTCGGCGGTCATCTTCGAGACATCCTGCCCGAGCGCTAGGTCAAAGTTGTCCATGACCGGGAGCAGCGAGTTGATTGTGCCGGTGATGCCCTGTCGGCGTGCTTCGATCTCGTTGTTGGCGGCTCGTTTCTGGAAATTCTGAAAGTCCGCCAGCGATCGCAGCGCGCGTGCCTCGGCATCTGCGAGCTTGGCTTCGAGTTCGACGATCGGATCTTCGATCGTGACATCGTGCATCTCGTCGTGGTCGCAGCCGCACGATTTGGCACCGCCGCCGCAGCAGCCGGTCTGTTCAGGTTTGTCGTCGCAGTGTTGTTTTTCTTTGCCCATGTCTTGTGTCCTCTGTCTTAGCCGCCGAGCATGTCGCGGATTTTGTCGAGAAAGCCGTGCGATTCAGGAAGCACGCTTTTGTCTTCGGTCTCGGCGAACTCGCGCAAGAGTTTCTCTTGCTGTTTGGAAATCTTCTTTGGGATCTCGATCTTGGTGAYGACGATCAGATCGCCGCGATTGCCCGATCGCAGGTTGGGCGTGCCCTCATCTCGGATACGAAAGATCGCGCCGTGCTGCGTGCCCGCAGCGATCTTGAGCGTGTGCTTGCCTTCGAGCGTTGGTACCTCGATCTCTGCGCCAAGCGTCGCCTGGCTAAAGCCGATCGGGATCTCAAAGAGCAGGTGATCGCCCTCTCGCTCGTAGAGTTCGTGCTGTTCCACTCGAACCACAACATGGAGATCGCCCCGCACGCCCTGGCCCGACGGGGAGATATCCTCCCCCGGCGGCTCGCCCTCGCCTTGCACTCGCACAACCTGGCCATCTTGGATACCAGATGGAATCTGAACCGAAAGCGAGCGGCCCTTTGAGACCCGCCCCTTGCCCTTGCACGACTCGCACTTGTCCTTTACGATCTTGCCCCGGCCCCGGCAGTTCGGGCACGCGGTGACCATACGGAACATGCCGCCAAGCCCCGCTTGCTGAACCTTGCCCTGCCCGCCGCATGTGGCGCATGTTTGTGGTTTCGAGCCGGGTTTGGCCCCCGAGCCTGTGCAGGTGTCGCAGACATCAAGCCGCGTGAACTCGACGTCTTTGGTGGTGCCCTTGAGCACTTCTATCATGTCGATGACAACTTCGGTTTCGAGGTCGTACCCCCGCGCGACTCGCCGGCCGCCCCTGCCTCGGCCCCCACCGCCGCCGAAGATGTCGTTGAACATCGAGAAAATGTCGTCGGTGTTCATCCGGCTAAAGTCGTGCGCCGCTGCCCCKCGRCCRCGCAGSCCCTCGTGKCCGTACTGGTCGTAGATCYSGCGYTTCTGCTCGTCGGAMARCACCTCRTACGCCTCGGCGCATTCYTTGAAWGAAGACTCCGCCYCRGCATCGCCCGGGTTGCGGTCCGGGTGGTACTTCATCGCAAGCCGACGRTACGACCGCTTGATCTCATCGCCGTCGGCGGTGCGCTCAACGGAAAGCACTTCGTAGTAGTCACGCGTTGTCGGCATCACAACCCTTTTGTTAGTTGACGATGTATTTCATAGTCAGACATATCTCGAACATGACGAAGGCTGGGGNCACTGCCCCTGTTTGTGAGTTTACAAGCCTGCGTACCACGCTCTTAAATAACCTACGTGATTCGTTTAGTGAAATATGGTTAGGCCCAATCACTTTATCTGGAGAAGACTCACCCTCGTACATTCGTTCCCAATAACACAGATCACAACAAGGGTCGAGCGGGTCTGGGTTTGTATAGCCACACGCAGGGCACRGGCCATCCATACGCTCTGGATTAAACTGCGACCAGTCCATAAATTGAACCAACCCGGTGTCCCGGGATGGCTCATAAGATAACAGCAATAGGCTTACGAAACCGCACCAACCTCGGCTTCGGTCTCATCCTTGAGATCCGTGATGAGCACATCGGTCGTGAGCATCAAACCAGACACAGACGCGGCGTTGATCAGCGCCTCCTTGGCGACGAGCGCCGGGTCGATGATGCCGGCTTTGACGAGGTCTTCGTAGTCGCCGGTGGACGCGTTGAGGCCGATGGCGCCTTCTTCTTCCTTGACGGTTTCGACCGCGAGGTCGCCGTCGAAGCCCGCGTTTTCGGCGATCTGATAGAGCGGGGCTTCGATGGCCTTGGCCACGATGTCAAAGCCGAACTTCTCGTCGCCCTTGGCCTTCTTGGCCGCGGCTGCGATGGCGCTTTGTGCACGCAGGAGCGCGACGCCGCCGCCGGGGACATAGCCCTCTTTGGCTGCTGCGCGTGTGGCGTGCAGGGCATCTTCAACCATGTCCTTGCGCTGTTTCATTTCGATCTCGGTCGCGCCGCCGACATTGATGATCGCCACGCCGCCGGTCAATTTGGCAAGGCGCTCGGCGAGCTTTTCTTTGTCGTAGTCGCTGGTCGATTTCTCTCGTTGCGCCTCGATCTGCGAAACGCGCGCCTGCACATCGGCCTTCTTGCCCGCGCCCTGGATGACGGTCGTGTCGTCCTTGGTGATGATGATCTTCTTGGCCTTGCCGAGTTCACTCAACTCGATAGACTCGATCGATCGGCCAAGGTCTTCGGCGAAGAAGATGCCGCCGGTGAGGGCCGCGATGTCGCCCATCATTTGCTTCCGGCGATCACCAAAGCCCGGCGCCTTGACCGCGCAGATCTTGAGCGTGCCACGCAGGCGGTTGATGACGAGCGTTGCCAGTGCCTCGGCTTCGACATCTTCGGCGATGATGAGCAGGGGCTTTGAGCCGCCGACGATCTTGTTGAGGAGCGGAAGCAGGTCCGCCATGTTGGCGATCTTCTTCTCGAAAAGAAGAATCAGGCAATCTTCGAGCACGGCCTCGGCGGACTTTGGATCGGTCATGAAGTACGGCGAGAGGTAGCCCTTGTCGAACTGCATGCCCTCGACAAAGTCGAGCGTGGTCTCGGCGGACTTGCCGTCTTCGACCTCGACAACACCCTCGGCGCCGACCTTGGCGATGGCGTCGGCGATCAGATCACCGACGGCCTCGTCGTGGTTGGCGCTGACGGTGGCGATCTTCTTGTAGTCGGCCTTGCCCTTGCAATCGATCGCGATCTCGTCGATGGCATCGGCGGCGACTTGAGCGGCGCTATTGATACCGCGTTGGATCGCGACGGGGTTTGCGCCCGCGATCACATGGCGCAGGCCTTGGCTGAAGATCGCCTGTGCGAGCACGGTCGCGGCGGTCGTGCCGTCGCCGGCTATGTCGGCGGTCTTCTTGGCGACCTGGTACACCATCTTGGCGCCCATATTCTGGAAGGCCTCGGGGAGTTCGATTTCTTTGGCGACGCTCACGCCGTCTTTGGTCACAGTTGGCCCGCCGAATGATTTATCAATCACGACATGCCGGCCGCTGGGGCCCATCGTCACCTTCACCGCGTCGGCGAGGCGGTCCACGCCCTTCTTCAGTTCGGCCAGCGCCGAGTCGTCAAACATGAGTTGCTTGTTGCCCATTGGGTCTATCTCCGTTTTGTTGAGGCACTAGGCACTAGGCACTAGGGCTGAGCCGCTTAATTGTCATCCATGCAAGGGTCATGAACTAGTGCCAAATGCCTAGTGCCCAATGCCTCTTGTTTCAGCCGCCGATTACGCCGAGGAGTTCAGATTCGCGGAGGATCAGGTGCGATGTGCCCTTGATCTCGACTTCGTTGCCGGCGTACTGGCTGTAGACGACGAGGTCGCCCTTCTTGACGCTCATCGTGGCGCGTTTGCCGTTGTCGAGCAGCTTGCCCGGGCCGGTCGAGACGACCCTGCCCTGGATCGGCTTCTCTTTGCTGGCCTCGGGGAGGTAGATCCCGCTTGCGGTCTGGGTTTCGGCCTCATCAGGTATGACGAGGACACGGTCTTCGAGTGGTTTGACTGCCATTGGTACTGTCTCCGCTATTCGTCGGCTAGACGGATTCTGATTCGTTCGGTGCTGGCGGTCACAATCGCGCCAGCAGTGAGTTCTTTCTGATATTTCTTCAACACAGAAGCCGTGATCGGTCCTTGCTCTTGTGCCCGCAACCCGCTGAGGCGGATGATTCCGGCGTGCGGCTTGCCGTGGACTATCGCGAGTTCGCCAAAGTCCTTGTCGAGCGTGACGAGCACCTGTGCGTTGGTCGCGGCGTGCTCGAGAATCTGTTCATCTCCCGGATCCTTCTTCCAATCTCCGGTCCATTCAACATCGTGCCCCGCTTCGGTAAGCGTTGCTCTAGCGCCGCCCCAGACACATGTGTCCAAGAGCACCTTCACGCCGCATCCTCTGATCCGATTGCCGGCTCGATTCGTTCGTGGGCAACGAGGCGTTGTGCATAGAGCAGGCACGCGAG
>NVSP01000144.1 GCA_002732755.1 Phycisphaera sp. | reverse complement strand
AGCTACCAGCCGTACCTTGCCGCCGGGGCGTTGGCTCGGGACGAATCGGTGACGGTCCGTGAGATCCCGTGGCAACGCATGCAGGCGGCGCTTGAGGAACAAGAAGACATCGCCGCCTCGACCGATATCCACTGGGAAGAATGGACCAAAGAACAACGGCTCGAAGCCAACAGCAAACTTCTCAAAGCTCTGCAAATCAGTGATGACCCGGCGCGCGTCCGCATCGTCGGCGTCAGCTCGTTCCGCACCACCGACAAGGTCAAACCCTGGGACGGCCAGCTCGAAGCATTCGCCAGGCAACACGGCGCACACTACGCCGTCTGGGCCGACCGCTACCTCGGCAAAGCCGAAACCATCGTGACACGAACCGTCTGGTCAGACACGACCGACTACATCGACTACGAAGACCCCACCGGCACAGACCGCTCGGCCACACGCCACCGGTCTACATCGAGGGGCGTCCCGTTGGTTGTAGAGAAAAACGAGACGGGGTTTACTGCGTTCTTTCTGCGGGTTGAGTAGTGGGCATTCGATCTCTACTTTCAACTATCTTTGGGAACGCAACCGCAGGACTCTCGACGCCAGAGGCATATGACCCGGCTGGTGTACTACGCGACTCACCAATATTCCGAAAGTATCTGCCCCAGATAGATCGCATGCGAGATTCACAGTGGTACTGGATCAGGTTCGCTCAAACTCTTTCGGCTGACGAACTCATTGAAGCGATACTCACGCCCCACCCACATCTCACATTTTCTGCGAAACTACGGCTCAGAGCGACTGTACCAGAATCCAATGGTAAGTCGTACTTCATACCAACTGACACTCTGGTTCCACTGCTTATTTCCGCATTGGATGACCCCCGTGCATCGACGCTTTATCCAAAGCGAGTATCATTCTCGTTAGACTGCCCAGGTAACGACCCCGCTCCGCAAAGCGTACTGATTGATCTTTTTCGTCGCCCCGACATCGTATTCTTCGACGAGTTGTGCCGGTTTACAAAAAGCGATAACGAATCGGCAAGCGCGTCAGCAGCGGGTGTACTGGCTTATGCAGGAGACACAAGGACTATTCAGCCATTAGAAGATTGGGCCAGCCGAACAATCGAGAATTACCCATACAGCAACGCTTTTGACAACCTCTGTTTGAATATCTCACTGGCATGCAAGAGTGACCGAGCAACTCCAGAGTTTCGCAATAGCATGTTCGACATCCTCTCTCGACGGTTGACTGATATAAGTTCAAACGATCAACTGCCATTCAGCCTAAATCCAGAGACCCTGATTCATCTTGATTACGACCGAGCACTAACTGTTCTCTATGATCCATCGGTGCTCAAACGCGCCGCTGGACGATGGGATGTTTTCCACTTGCTTGACAGCCTCAAACTATCCCCGCCTGAGGAGGCCGTTATCGAGGTGGTGGTATTTCTTAACAACAAGGTACACCGAAGCCACCGGCTTGGTTCGGCTCTCAAGGTACTTGCGCGGCACCGCACAGAAAGATCAAAACATATAATTACCGAGTTCACAAAAAGCAACGACCCAGATCTGCGAATCCAAGCTCTTGAGGCACTGCTGGTTTGGCATGGGATCGAAAGCTGGGACCCCGACTACCTAGCCGATGAAACTGTTGTTTCACACCAACAACGCCAAGCCGATTTAGTTCTCCACTTCGAATCTGGTTTCAAGAAATTTGATCTCAGGGAATCACTCGATTACATGAGCGACACAGATGTCCTCAACATAGCAGGTGCATACCGAGAACTCGGAATGACAAAGCACGCTGCCTGGATCGACCTAGTTTTTGCGCACCTTGGTGAACATGGCCTACCTGCTGAGCMCGCTGTTCGCCAAGACCTACTTATGAAGCTTTCCGAAGAACAACTCGACCAGCTATATCTGCTTAAAGACGAAATGGACATCGACCACGACGCAAGCGAAGAGCACATTCTCCGTTACGCATTGTCGAATCTAGAATATTTTGTTTCAACAAAATCGTAGCTCCATACAGAACTGCCCTACTACTCCTCAAAGGTCCGCTTCTTTCGCAGCACATGGTGGTAGTGCTGGGCGAACCGGTGCGCCTCATCGCGCACCTGCTGCAATAGTTTCAGCCCGAGGTTCTGCCTGCCGAGTTTGATCGGGGCGCTCTTGCGCTGGATGTAGATCAGCTCTTCCTTTTTTGCAAGGCTCACGACCATCGGCGGCGCAATGTCGAGCGTGTCGAAGACATCCATCGCAGCGTGGAGTTGCCCGAGGCCGCCGTCGATCAGGATGACCTCGGGATACAGCTCGCAGCCCTGCCCGGCTTCGCGGTACCGGCGGCTGACAACTTCTTGTAGAGCCTTGTAGTCGTCGTTGTTGACGCTCTTGATTTTGTAGCGACGGTATTCGTTCTTGAAAGGCCGGCCGTCAACGAAGCAGACCTTGCTGCCGACAGTCTCGTTGCCTTGCAGGTGCGCGATGTCGAAGCCCTCGACACAACGGATGGGTTCCGTCAATCCAAGCGTTTTCTGCAAACTCGCCAGACCCTTTAGAGGATCGACATACCCGATCTCGGTCTCTGGCTGCCATTGGTCGGTCTTGTCGGCGCGGTGGTCGAGTTTTTCGATGGCTTTGATCTGATCGCGAAGAGCCGCGGCTTCCTCGAATGCAAGTTCTTTCGACGCCTTGGCCATCTGCTCGCGCATCTCGCGCAGCACAACCGACCGCTTGGAACCTATAAACCTCGTAAAGCGTTTGACATCTTCTTTGTACTGCTCGCTGCTGATCCGGTCGGCACACGGCGCGGTACATTGGCCGATCGGGTGCAACAAACACGGCCGAAAGTGCCTGTTTTTCGATTCGTTCTCGATGATGTCGAGGCTACAGGTTCGGAACTTGAAAATCTTCTGTGTGATCTTGAGCGATTCACGCAGCGCGCCGGAATCGATAWACGGCCCCAGTATCTTGGCGCCCTTGAACTCCGGCGCAACCKRCCSKSWYMGSYCRTSKWWGCCGSRCSRSYYKSSCGYSMYGWRMRCSMRKGKRAWSWCCYYKCGMKGWMWARYGMSGMSAKMCGSSMRMSTSTTGTCATCCGTCAGCCGCACATTAAACTGCGGCTTGATGTCCTTGATCAGCCTCGCCTCCATCAAAAGCGCGCTGACCTCGGTGTCGCATTCGATAGTTTCAAAATCAACAATAATATCGAGCATCGGCTGCTTCGCGGGACCGAGATCGGTCGATGGGAGGAAGTAGCTGCCCACGCGATCGGGCAGGTTCTTGGCCTTGCCGACATAGAGCACAATGCCCGCCGAATCTTTCATGAGGTAGACGCCCGGCACCGCCGGCAGCGCGCGGGCTATAAGGCCAAGCGCGCGCAGGCGATCATCAAATCCATCAGGCTGCGCCGGGTTGGAAGCGGGGTCATCGGTCACAGCCAATCGTATGGCGGTGCAGCACGAGCCGTTGGTGCTGGTACCATCATGGACAAATCGGTGAGCGATTGCGGGGATGGTATGCGGTTTTTTACGAGAATGTGTGTGTTTTTTGCTATAATCATCGCCCCAGCGGCTGTGTTTGCCCAGCCCACGCTCACAATCACCCGGACCGATCACCCCCCGATTATCGACGGCATTGTCGACGAGGGCGTCTGGGACAACGCGAGTATTGGTTCTGAATTCACACAAATCGAACCCAGTGAAGGCGACCCGCCGAGTGAACCAACGGAGGTCCGCGTCTTGTTCGACGACGACAATCTCTATATCGCAATCCGCTGTATCGACAGCCAGCCGGGTAGCATCGTCGCGACCGAGATGCGGCGCGATGGATCCATCAACACAGACGACATCCTCATCGTTGTYATCGATCCATTCGAGGCGCAGCGCGACGGCTACCTCTTTGCCGTCGGACCCGCCGGCCTCAAACTCGATGCGCTTGTCGAGGGTGGCACCTGGCGCACAGCGTGGGATGGGATCTGGACGAGCGCTGTCAGCGTCGGCACCACCGGATGGTCCGCCGAGATCGCGATCCCATACAAAACGCTTTCGTTCGATCCAACGCGCACGAGTTGGTCGCTTAATGTCGAGCGCATACTCAGGCGCAAGAACGAAACATCCCGATGGTCCGGCGCGCAGCGAGAACTGGGTATCGCAGATCTCGCTGGCGCAGGCACGATCAAAGGCTTCGAGGGAGACCTCAACCAAGGCATGGGCCTGACGCTCAAGCCATTTGTTGTTTTTACAAGCGAGATCGACGACGGTTTGCCCGAGTTCGATGCCGGGCTTGACRTCTTCTATAAGATCACACCCGAAATCACCGCGGCGATCACGATCAACACCGACTTCGCCGAGGCAGWGGTAGACCAGCGGCGGGTCAATCTCTCACGTTTTCCGCTGTTTTTCCAGGAGAAACGGGACTTTTTTCTCGAAGAAGCCGGCGTCTTTGAGTTTGGAAACATCCGCCAAAGCCCAAGGCCTTTCTTTAGTCGGCGGATCGGGATCGTAAATGGCGAGGAGAAATCAATCCTCGCCGGCGCAAGGCTCACCGGGCGCAGCGGCGACGTCAGGTTCGGACTCATGAATGTTCAGATGAAAGACGACGATGATCTGGGTAGCAAGAACCTGAGCGTGGGGCGCGCGATCGTCAACGTCTTCGACGAGTCAACCTTTGGCATCATCGCAACCAACGGCAACCCCAACGCACGAGGTGACAACTCACTTGTTGGCGGTGATTTTAGTTATGTGAACTCCAGCTTCATGGGCGATGCCGTGTTTCGGGCAGGCGTGTGGGCACAGGGCACTCGCGACGATCCCGCCGATGGAGAAGAAATATTCGGCTACGCCTTCGGCGGACGGGCGAGACTGCAGACCGACAACTGGAATATGTTTGGCTTTGTTGCACAAGTTGATGAGCGGTACAAACCGGCGCTCGGGTTTGTGTCAAGGCCGGGCGAACGCGAACACATCGCCCGGATCACACGCACATATAGGCCAGAGCACAATCGCATCCGCACGATCGACATCTCCAGCGGGGGCAACCTCTACACCAACCTAAACGACACGGTCCACACAATCGACATGTCAATCATCAGCGCCACCCTCCAAACCAACAACCGGGACTTTGTAACCGCGGGCCTACGGTTCGACCGCGACAATCTCCAAAATACATTCGAGATTAGCGATGGTGTGATCATCCCCGTTGACACCTACCACACGGTTTTCGGCAGGCTCGACGCCGGCACCGACCCGTCGCAGACCGTAGCGGTTCAGGGGGGTCTGCGGTTTGGCGAGTTCTATTCCGGCACAAGATATGACTACTCCGCAGAGCTTTCGCTGCGCCCTAATTCGCGGTTTAGCGGCTCGGCGGAGTTTATCTACCAAGACATCAACCTCGAAGAGGGCAACTTTACGGTCGAGATTCTCCGTACGCGCGGCACGGTCCAGTTCTCGCCGGACCTCACGCTCGACGCGATCGTGCAGTGGGACAACATCTCCGACCAAGCGGGCCTGAACACTCGGCTCCGCTGGGAACCGTGGCCCGGCCAAGAATTTTACATCGTCTACAACGAGAGTTACGATGCCGACGACAATTTTAATTCTACCCAGCGTGAAGCGATCCTGAAATTTGGCGCGACGATCAGGTTCTAGTCGAAGTGTGTGCCTGGACAGAAACACTGACTTTGCGGAGCCACCCCGATGAACGCACGGATAATTCTCACACTCGCGGCAGCAACCCTTCCTGGCCTCGCAGCGGCGCAGTCAAATGAGCTCTTCGTCTTCGAGTTGACCGAGACGGGCAACCCGAGCAACACGCTGATCGTGGGAAGTTCGGTGCTCCCCGATCTCGCTGAGGACCTCGCCGACACGCAGGGCGACTTCGCCTCGTTCGACGGCGTGACCTTCGACGCCATGCTACGCTACGCGGGCGTTGACGGCGCGATCGACATCAATTACACCCCCAGCGGCGGTGCCCTTGGCGGTGCGCTCCTGACCATTAACAACATTGAGGGCTACACCGGGCCGCCCATCGTTCTCGATGAAGCCGACGGCGACCTCGGGGATCAGCTCCAGGACTTCTTTCTCAAAGACAACCCCGACATCATCAAAGACTTTCTATCTGCTATTTCTGAGCAATCGATAGTCTCAATCACCGACGGCAACCCGCTCGCCTCGACCGCGCGAAGCGCCAAGTACCGCTTCAACCGCTTCGGC
Source organism: Phycisphaera sp. (assembly GCA_002732755.1). Lineage (GTDB taxonomy): Bacteria > Planctomycetota > Phycisphaerae > Phycisphaerales > UBA1924. The sequence continues at coordinate 987 of NVSP01000144.1, read as the reverse complement.
CTCTTCGCCGACGCAAGCCCCGCAAGCAACCAGATCAACCGTATGTTCATCGATCCGATCGACCCGGGGTCCGACGAGCCGATCGAAGATGATGTGCCACGGATGGAGCTTGGCTCCGCCACGATCGACCACGGCGGGTTCCTCTCACGCATTGATTTTACCGGCCAAACCGTGTCCGCCGGTGATTTCGAGGGCACATCGTTTGATATTAATTTCAGCACAGAAATAAGAATGAACGAACGGCTCTCGCTCGTCTTTGGCCTCCCCGTTGGCTACCACACGATCGAGGGCGCTGATGTGTTCAATGTCGGATTGCATGTCGATGCACCGATCAACATTATGCTGATCGAAGAAGACGCCAAGCAGGGCTTGAGCTGGACGGTCACCCCGGGCGTCTCCGCCGAGGCTGTGGCGTCCTACGATTTTGCAGCCGGTGGCACGCTCTACTCGATCGGTGTCACCAATGCTATCCGTTACGACTACGACAAGTTCACCTTCATCGCTGCACAACAGATCACCTTGCATGAATCAACAGAACTCGATGTCGATGAATACAAAATAGATCCGGGCGTCGAGCAGCAGATCCTCAAACTCGGCGGCAAGGCGCTCTACCGGTTCACCGACGGCGCTGCGGTCTATGTCGGCGGGACATGGACCGATTTTCTCGAAAAAGCAGCGATCGACAACTATGTCACGCCCATGGCCGGTGTAATGTGGCAACTCAAAAACGGCGCGAACATCTCGCTTGGTTATGAAGGCGACTTCGGGGATGACTACGAATCCCACGGCGGACGGCTGACCTTCCAACTCCCGTTCTGATCTACAATTCACCGTGCCGCTGACCATGTCTTCTGGATCGATGTTCTTTCCCACTCTTAAGGAAGCACTGACCTGCCCGCAGGTCAGTGGCACGAAATGCTCTATCGCATCGTCTGCACGCGGATCTGGCCCGCATCATCGATGAACACCGACACGCAGCCGGTGCGC
>NVSP01000143.1 GCA_002732755.1 Phycisphaera sp. | reverse complement strand
GCTCGTCACGCACACGATCCAGCTCACGCACATCAGCGCACCACAGGCCAAGCAGCGCGCCGAGAAAATGCTCTCGGCGGACTCGGGCAGCAATCGCAACGCCACCAACCAGTTCAACCCAAACAACCCAAACCAACTCAACAACAACCAGTCCGGCGGCTCGGGCAGCCTCTCCAACCGGCTCAGTGTCGACGCGTCGGGCAACAGCCTGATCTTCCGCGGGCTGGCAGAAGAGTTCGACGAGATCCGGGCGATTATCGAAGCGGTCGACAAGCCCAGCCAACTCACACCGATGGTGTACTACACGGGTTCGAGCACGCGCGCTGTCGCGGAATTCGCCAAGAAGAACGGGCTGGGCGAAGTTGATTTCATGTCCACAACCACGGGTCAACAGAACACAACCAATGCGTTCCGTCAGCGTCAGCAGCAACAGCAACAAAACTTTCAGGGCCTCAACCAGAACCAGGATGAGACTTCCGGTGGCTCGCGGATGCTCGTTGACGAGGGTCGCGGCAGGATAATCTACTTCGCCACGCCGCAGCAGCAGGAGCAGTTTGCCAATCTCGTCGAGCAGCTCGATGCGGAAGATGAAGAGATCGTGGTCGAGACCTACAAGCTCGAGTACGCCGATGCCGAAGAGGTCGCCGACATCCTGCAATCGCTCATCGAACGCACCCGGCCCCAGACCGGCTCTTCAACATTCCTCCCGACCAACCAGAACCAACCCCGGACCATCGTCTTTCCGGGCGGCATCAACGCCAACAACACCGGCGACGACAACGAAGTGGCAGGCTTCAACCCAAACCCCGAAACAAGCTTTGTGATCGCTGACATCGGCAACAACCAGATCATCATCACCTCACCACGCTCGCAGCAGAAAGAGTTTGCCCAACTCATCGGCCGCATCGACCTCCGCCGGGCGCAGGTGTACATCGAGGCGATCATCGTCGCCGTCAGCGACACCGAGAGCTTCAGGCTGGCGATCGAATCGCAGTTCCTCGATCTCAACAGCAACAACGAAGGCGGCGGCCTGCGGACGAACTTTGGGCTTAGCGCCCTGGACATCTTCACCAACTCCACAACCGTGGCGACCGGCCTCGGCGGCATCACCGGCGCACTCATCAGCGACGATTTCATCCCACTCATCATCAACGCCACAGAAACTGACATCAATTCGCGTGTCATCGCCAGGCCGCAACTGCTCATCGACGACAACTCCGAGGCCACTGTGCTCACGCAACAGGAAGTCCCGTTCCAGACAACGGTGTCGAGCAACATCAGCGAGCGCACCACGTTCGAGTTTGTCACAGCGCAGACCAGCCTCACCGTGACGCCGCAGATCTCTGCGGGCGGAACAATCCGCATGGACTACTCCATTCTGCTCGAATCCTTCAACGGAGCCGCACTGGACGGAGCCCCGCCCCCCAAGCAAACCAACGAGATCTCTGGCGCATCCGTCACCGTGCCGTCCGATTCAACCGTCGTCATCGGCGGGCTTGTGGTCGAGTCCGAGGGCGAAACAATCATCAAGGTCCCGCTGCTGGGCGACATCCCGTGGGTCGGGCACCTGTTCCGCGACACCAACACCACCGGCAGCAAGACAACCCTCTATGTCTTCCTCAAGCCGCGCGTGCTTCGGAACCCATCGTTACGCGACTACCGCCTGCTGACCCGCGGCCCACAACAAGCATCGGGCCTCAACTTCGACATCCCAGAACTCCCCCCCATCATGATGGAATCGACCTACATCAACCCAAGTGAAAGCACCGTGCTGCCAGCCGACGACGGCACGCCACGCATCGGGCTGCCCAGCGAATCCGACCCGGATATCAACCAGCAAGACCTCAAGCGGGAAGACGACTGATGGCCCGCGCCAAGAGCGAAACATCGAACGGCGCTGAGGCAGAGCTTGCCGTCACGGATCAGCAGCGCCTCGAGCGCGCTGCCGATGCGTTCGGCAAACTCCGCCTCAGCGCCGAACACCTCCGCACCTTCACCATGGCGCCCGGCTCCGACGAAGAGCCGTGGGATGTCGTGCTCTCGCTCTTGGCAACAGACGAGCAGCGAGCGCTGGAGATGCTCAGCGAGCGGACGGGCTTGCCGTTCGTTTCCGAGCCAAGACTTGAAGAATCAGCGGTCCGGTTTTACGAACTCGTACCGCCGGACATCGCGCGCGAGCACTACCTCGCGGGTCTCGAACAGATCGGCWCGCACACAAGCCCRGTGCTCGTTGTCGCGACSGCSCARCCGATGCAGCCCTCGGTCTTTCAGATGCTCGAAGAGCGCCTTGGCATGCCGATCCGGCTCGTACTTGCGCCGAGGGGAGCCGTCGCGGGGATCATCAACCGGGGCTACGAACAGCAAGGCGACCTCGTCACCGAAATCGTCGACGAGATGCCGTTCGACGAATCCGCGATCGCATCCGCCGCCGGCTCGATCGCCGAGGGCAACGACCTGCTCGCGATGGCGCGGCAAACGCCGGTCATCCGCCTCGTCAACATGATCCTCTTCGAAGCGATCCGCAGGCGCGCAAGCGATGTCCACATCCACCCCGAAGAAAACCGMCTCGTCATCCGCTTCCGCGTCGATGGCATGCTCGCCGAYGCGTTYAGCCCGCCGAGTTCRCTGGCCAGCGCGATCTCSAGYCGCATCAARGTRATGACSGAACTGGACATCGCCAACCGSCACAGCCCGCAAGACGGCCACACMTCTGTYCGAGTCGGCTCAAAGAAAATCGACATCCGCCTCTCGGTCATCCCGACCGTCTACGGCGAACGCCTCGTCATGCGCCTCCTCGACCAGAGCCAAACACAGCTCAACCTCGACCAGATCGGCATGACCGAGGCCATGCAAACCGAACTCATGGACATCGTCGATCGACCCAACGGCATGCTGCTCGTCACGGGCCCCACGGGCTCTGGTAAGACGACCACACTCTACGCCGCTCTTCAAAAAATCGACCGCGCAACACGAAATGTCATGACCATCGAAGACCCGGTCGAGTACCACCTCGAGGGCATCAGCCAGATGCAGGTCAACCCAAAGCGCGATGTCACCTTTGCCACCGGGCTCCGCGCACTCTTGCGCCAAGACCCCGATGTCATCCTCGTCGGCGAGATCCGCGACATGGAAACCGCGCAGCTGGCGATCCAAGCATCGCTCACCGGTCACTTTGTGCTGGCAACATTGCACACCAACGATGCACCGGGCGCGATCCCGCGCCTCATCGACATCGGGCTCGAACCTTTCCTCATCACAAGCTCGCTGCTGGGCGTGCTCGCGCAAAGGCTCGTTCGCAAAATCTGCCCGAGCTGCAAAGGCTCGGGTGTTGAAACCACACAAGATGGTGAGCGCCGACGCTGCGACCATTGCATGAGTTCTGGCTATCGCGGCAGGCTCGCGGTGTATGAGATCATGAAGATGACCGACACACTCCGCCGGCTGACCGCAGAAAACGCCGACGGCGTGACGCTCTACGAAGCCGCGGTCGACGGCGGGTTCCTGCCGATGCGCGAAGACGCGATGCTCAAAGTCAAGCAAGGCCTGACCGACCAAGCCGAGGTCTACCGCGTCTTGCACTAATGTTGGTTCTACGAGCCGCGACCGTAAGGGAGTGGTGCATTTATTAGTTCCTCAAAGACCGCTTCCTCACGGTCGCGGCTCGTAAAGGCAAGAGCAATGAACAAAGGCATCACCCCTGTCACGCTCACCGGCGACCTCGTTCGGCTCGAACCCGCAACAACCGACCACGCCGAGGGGATGTGCAAAGCCGCACACGACCGGCCCTTCAAACTCTTCTCRCGCCACATCGATTCGGACACCGTCGAGGGCTGCCGRGAACAGTTGCAGTTCTTGATCGACCACCCGACGACCGTGCCATTCTCGCTGTTTCACAACGAAACCAACACACTCATCGGCGGCACGACCTACTGCGACATCCGMCCRCCSCACCGMRGCGTMGARATCGGCTGGACATGGATCACCGCCRAGCACCGAGGCACAGCCGTCAACCCCGCGATGAAACTGCTCATGCTCCAGCACGCCTTCGAGACCGATCTCTTTGAAGCCGGCCCGGCAATCCGCGTCGCGCTCAAAACGCACCACGAGAACCTGCGCAGCCAAGCCGCGATCGCAAAGCTTGGCGCCAAACTCGAAGGCACGATGCGGAACCATCTCATCATGCCGGACGGGAGCTACCGGCATTCGGTGCTGTATTCGATTWYGGATGGGGAGTGGGTGGGTGTGAGGGAGGGTTTGTTGAAACGGATGGATCAAGCGGTTTGAGATTTTTATTGCCGCACTCGGGACACTTGGAGTCTAGTAGCCCGTCGAGTGAGTAGCCACATTGATGACATTTTGAATAATCGAGTGGCCGATATCGGTAGATTCTTGTTCCAGGCAACTTCCTTCTGATAGCAAGAATTACACACGCGATCATGACCACGGAAGAAATAACTGCGAGTACGATCTCGATTGGAACGCCAGCTACAACAAGCCAGCCACGCCAATTGACTCTCACAGACGGCAACGGTTCAACCAAGGCTAAGAGCAATCCATAGAGAATCTCAGTTCCGATGAAACCGATAAAAGCCCACACTGCAATAGGAATTGCTCGCTTCATGCAATCACATTTTCGGGCGGATCCAGCGGTAGGATCCTCGCCGTCTCAAGAAACCGCTCGTAGTTGTCCTTGAACTCCAGCATCGAATCCCCGCCGAACTTGTCGAGGGCGGCCCGTGCAACCTCGAACGCGACGACGGCTTCCATCACCACGCTTGCGGCGCTGACGGCGCAGATATCCGACCGCTCGTACTGGCTGTCCTCGGGCTGCTTTGTGTTCAGGTCTACGCTGGGCAGGCCCCGCAGCAGGGTTGAGATCGGTTTCATCGTGCCGGTGACGACGATGGGCATGCCGTTGGACATGCCGCCCTCGGTGCCGCCGGCGTTGTTGCTCGTGCGAACAAACCCGAGTGATGATTCATGTTTCTTTGTGATATCGTAGTAGATCGGATCGTGAACATCTGACCCTCGCCTGCTGGCGCACTCGCGCCCAAGGCCCATCTCGACGGCCTTGAACGCCTGGATGCCCATGACGGCGTAGGCGATGCGTGCATCGAGCTTGTCGCGCCAATCCATGCAGCTTCCAATACCCGGCGGCACGCCGAAGATGTGCGTCTCGCACAGGCCGCCGATGGTGTCCTTGTCGATCTTGGCCTGACGGATGATCGCCTTGTGCTGCTCGGTTGCTTTCTCATCCGGGCAGTAAGTCTCGCTCTCGTTGCGGGCCGCCCGAACCTTGTTCCAGTTGTCCGGCGTGACTTCGACATCGGTGCGCACATCCAGAATCTGGCGCACAAAGCCGAAGGTCTCGATGCCGATCTCGCGGAGCAGGCACTGCGCGACCACGCCGCCGAGTGTGCGGGCGGCGGTCTCTCGCGCGCTGGCGCGCTCGAGCGTTTCGCGGCAATCGGTTGTCAGCCACTTGATGCTGCCCGCAAGATCCGCGTGGCCGGGCCTTGGGCGGTAGACCGGCGGCGTGCGCACAAGGTCGTCGAGCCGGCTGTCTTTGTTCTTGACGAGCGCCGTCACGGGTGCGCCGGTTGTTTTGCCGAGACGGACCCCGGTGACAAACTCGGCGGTGTCGGTCTCGATACGCATGCGACCGCCCCGGCCGTAGCCGCCCTGTCTGCGGGAAAGTTCGCCGTTGATGCGCTGCATGTCCAGCGTCAGGCCCGCGGGCAGGCCGGTGATGGTGCAGACGAGCGTCGGGCCGTGCGATTCGCCGGCGGTTTGGTATTCGAGCTTTGGCATAGGTACAGGATAGCTGCTACGCATACAGTCGCGGACCATGTGTACACGAACCTACGACGCGGTGATCTGCGACATCGACGGCTGCCTTTGCGGCGAAGACGGTTCGCCGTTTGACCTTGCCAGCCTCTTGGCCATCCGCCAGCACAACGAACTCTCGATCGAGCACCAAGACCGCCCCACCGTCACCGTCTGCACGGGCCGGCCCGTCGGGTTCGCCGAGGCGATGATCCGGCTGATCGGCAACACAACCCTCCCCGCGATCGCAGAGATGGGCGTCTACCTCCACCATCCGGAATCCGCACAGAGCGAACTCGACCCCGCGATCGACAGCGACCACATGGCGAGCGTGCTCGGCCTAGAGGCCCACTTCCACGCCGAGCTTGCGCCAACAGGCGTGACGATGCAGCCCGGCAAATCTGCGAGCGTGACATTTTGGCACGAGGACACCGAGCACCTGCGCCAGCGCATCTACCCCGGCGTGCAAGAGCTGTGCGAACAAAACGATTGGCCGTTCCGCATCTCGATGTCGTGGTTCTACATCAACTGCGACCTCGCCCACATCTCAAAGGGCACCGGCATCRAACGCTTCAAAGCCCAGACCGGCTACACCTCCGACCGGCTCGCGGGCATCGGCGACACATCAAGCGATCTTGCGATCCGCGAGCAGGTCGCGTTCTTTGCGTGCCCCGCCAACGCGCACGATGAAGTCAAAGCCGTCGCCGACTATGTCGCGTCCAAACCCGAAGCCGAGGGTGTGGTCGAGATATTGCAGCACATCTCGGCGCTGTAAACATCGTTGTATACGGGTTTCGATTCAAATCGTGCGTCTTTACGAGTCTGAATCGCAAGCAAGGGATTCCCTCGCTTGCGCTTCGGGCTCGTTGCACAAAATTCAGGCGGAATCCGTTGTACACTCTGTGCATGGACCAAGACGATCATGTGTGCCTGTGCTACCGCGTCTCTCTGCGCAAGATCCAGACATACCTCAGATGCGAAGACCCGCCGGTGGCATCGCTCATCAGCGAGTGCCTCGACGCTGGAACCGGTTGCGGCTGGTGCGTCCCATTCCTCAACCACCTGCACGACCAACACACCAAGGGCGTGCCGGTGGATCTTTCGATCAGCCCCGAGGCGTACATGAAGAGCCGGGGCACATTCAAGGCGACCGGCGAGCGCACAATAAACCCCGCTGAGAAATCCCAGCGGGGCGGTGATGATTCATCAAATGATTGAATTTTTATTCGTCGAGCGTGCGAAGACCAAGGCCGTACTCGACCAGTTTCTCGGTGACCTCTTCGAGGCTTGTCGCGCCGAAGTTTTTGACACCCATAAGCTCTGCCTCGGTTCGGCTTGCGAGATCGCCGAGCGTCTCGATGTTGAGCATTTGTAGCGCCTTGCGCGCCCGGACCGAGAGCTGTAGGTCGGTGACGCTCTTTGCG
>NVSP01000142.1 GCA_002732755.1 Phycisphaera sp. | reverse complement strand
CTGGTTGTTCGCTGGGAACGCAGGCTGTATCGGTTCGTGTTTGTGCGGCTTTGCAGCGAGCACGACGCGGCGGAGGTTGTGCAGGAAACGCTGATGCGTGCGTGGCGCGCGATGCCGAGGTTTCGGCCGACGGCGAAGTTTTCGACATGGCTTTTTTCGATTGCCCACCGCGAGACGATTAATGTTATCCGTCGTCGGCAGAAAGACCAGAAGGATCTTCGACGGGAGCAGCCGATCAACGATGAGCGCGAGGAATCGGAAAGCGGGTTGCTCGTTGAGGTGTGGCAGATTGCTCGGGATATTTTGGATACGGGTGTTTTCGAGATTGTGTGGCTGCGGTATGCTGAGGATATGGAACCCAAGCAGATCGCGCGGGTGACGGGCAAGTCGGCGGTTGGGGTTCGTGTGTCGCTTCATCGGGCGCGTCAGCGCTTGGCCGAGGCGATTGGTGAGAGTGGTCCAGATAGCGGGGTACGCTGATGGAACGGGTTGATGCAAAGCAGGTTGAAGATAGGCTGCGGGCGGATGTGCCCGGCGAGGTTGAGCCGCCGGCGTGGGTGCGGACGCGGGTGATGTCGCGGATTGAAGATGCGCCGCAGGATGGGTCGGCCAACTTGCCTTGGCGGGTGTCCCGGCTTGGTGCGGGTGTGCTCGGCGCGGGAGTGCTTGCGGTGGTTGCGTTTGGTGTTGTGTTGTGGCAGACGCCGACGGTTGTCGATGATGTCGGCTGGGAATCGTCTCAGCCTGTTGCGATGAATTTATCGTTCTCGACGAAGATCCGCACACCGACGTTGTTACAAGACGAGGCGAAGCGGATTCGGGGTGATGTGGTTGAGTTGACGAGTCTGGTGCGGGTGCCRTTTGGGAAGTTGAGCGGGGCGGTTTGGCAGAACTGACACGCGTGGTTGGCAACTGTTTTTCAAAATATTTCCAATAGACTATTTTTCGATCGGGCGGACAGCGAGGGTGATTCCGATTGGCTCGGTTCCCTTTCGCCATGGCTCAGCTTTGTGAAGTATTGAGTAAATATCGTTGAGGAGCGAGTTGACTTCGCGTAGCTCAACGCCTGTCAGCCATGTCACGCCGTTGATMAGGWARAARTTTCGCCKYGCTCCGCGGAAYCKGGCATCTGGGCTGATGTAGCCGCTGACGAGTTCGTCTTCGCAGTTTCGGCATTGTGCCCTGAGCACGGCAGCGACACCGTTCATGAGTTCTGGATGGTCGGCGCTCTTTGGGAGCATGAGTTCATGTGCGATCGGCACATACACATCGGCCTTTGCAGGCCCTTGGTTTTCGGTGCCTTCYACACGGACYAGGCCGCACTCGACGAGCAGGGCCATGTGTCGATACAGCGAGACGGGTGATCTTCCCAWTCTTCCGGAGACCTTGCGGATGGTCGCTCCGTTAAGTCGTGCCAGCTCAAAGAAAAGGTCAAATCGGATCGTTGATGCGAGGGCTTTGAGTTGATCTTTTCGCTCAACAGCGTATCTCTTTTTTATTTTGGCTGCCATGTTGTTGTGTTCCTGCCTTAGGGCGAATCAGAATAGAATGCCTTGCCCACGCAAGGGCGATGGGCCGTTGCATCTTGATAGTAGCAGAAAGACCGGAGGTTGTGTCGGATATTGTGCCCGCGTGGGGTTTGTATTGGGTGGGTGTTTCGCTGGCCTTTCTCTCAGGAATTTTGGTAACTGTTTTGGGGCGTAAAAAGAGCCGCGCTCGTGGCGCGGCTCTTGTAGAAATTGAAGTGGATGCCGAGGCAGGTTGATGTTTAGCGGCGGCGTCTGGTTGCCATCAACCCTGAAACGGCAAGCAAGGCAAGTGCGCCCGGCGCTGGGATCGGGGTGAAGGTGTATGTCGCATCAACGGTCAGGTTGGCAAAGCTGCTGAGTTCCCACGACACATCTGACCCGGTGGTGGCGAGGCTGAACACAGCCCAATCAACGATATCGAACGGCAAAGTCCCGGTTCCGATGAACTGCGAGAACTCTGTGTCGGTATCAGAGTATGTGTCTGCAAAGTTAAGCTGGGTGCCGAATGGGACAGAGACGGTGGCACCATCTGCCACGGGTGTGAATGGGGCATTGAAGTGGCCGGGCGCGCTTCCAAATGGGCTGCCGGATGTTGGTTCGGTTACCCAGTCGAGGAGCAGAAGGTTGCCGTCGGTGCCGCCGAATCCGTTGACCTCGAAGGAGTAGTCGATGTAGAAGATGATGTATCCGCCACCGGTTCCGTGGCTTGTCATATCGAAAGTTCCCGCGTGCTCGGCGGTGATTGCGAGTTCAACGCTTGTGAGCGTGCCGAGGGCGGGGTCAAATTGAGGCAGGTCTGCGGTGTATGTTGCGCCGGCGCCGCCGTTGGCGGAACTTCCCCCGGCAAGCCCTGAGGCGCTCGCCGAGACGTTTAGAATGTCAGCAGAAGCTGTCGATGCAGCGAATGCGACAAGCAGCGCTGTCATTTGTTTTTTGTTTTTCATTTATATCTCCGTACAAACCCATGAAGGAATCGAGTTGGCCCGTGTTTGTGCCACAACACTCGGCTCCTAGAGTTATGGTAATCGAATTGTGGGCATGATGGAACTGTTTTCTGTGGATATTTACAAAATAGTCCATTGAGTAAACAAGGAGGGATCGCGGCGGTGGGTTATAGGCAAGGTGTGTGCTGCATCGGCAACAGGCTGTTTGTGGTTTGTTTGCAAATTGTGGCTTGGTGAAAATAAGGGGCCGTTCCACGGTGGGGGGTCCCATCTCGGTGTTCAGGTGGTTCTTGGGTACTTTGTGGGGTCATACCCGAGTGGGGCAAGGGTGTTTATCGAAGAACAGCCATGTGCATGTTGACCGGATCTGCAAGGCGATCGCGGGGGGTGGTGTGTTTTGGGAGATTGATGCGGTGTTTGAAGGTTTGGAGGAAGTTGGATTAGGGGCGGTAGGTTGTGGCGCAGCCGGGGGATTCGGTGATGCTGACGGCTGTGACTTTGGCGTGTGGTTCGAGTGCAGCGCCCAGTCGGCTGTGCATCTCTTGGTAGATGTACTTGGCGATATTTTCTGCGGTGGGGTTCTGGCCGCCGGCGGGTTGGTTGAAGGGTGCGGACTCGTTGAGGTTGCCGTTGTTAAACTCATCGAGGATGGCGTCGAGGGCGGTCTTTGCGGTGTGAAAATCGCAGACGAGGCCGTCCTGGTCGAGGCGGTTGCCTTGGATTTCGACGGTTGTTCKGAAGTCGTGGCCGTGGAGGGCTTCCTTTTGGCCGGCGATGGAGAGTGCGTGGGCAGCGGAGAAGGTTGATTCGACGGTGATGGTGAACATGGAGCTAGGGTAGGGGGGCAATCGGCACCCGGCATTGGCGGCTGGGCATCCGGGAAGAGAAAGGTTGGGCGAGATGGGTGATGCACCGTTGATGATTGGGGTGAGCGGGCTTCGTGGGATTGTTGGGGAGAGTTTGACGCCGGAGGTTGTGGTGCGGTATGCGCATGCAATAGGGGCTTGGCTGGATTCCCAAGATCCTTATCAAGACTGTTGTGATGTGGTTGTCGCTCATGATGGCCGTGAAGGCCACGAGATGGTCTACATCGCGACTATTGCGGGGCTACTGGCATGTGATTGGAACGTGATTCCAATCGGATGTGCGATGACACCTACCGTGGGGCATTTTGTTCAAACGAATAACGACTGTGCTGGCGGCGTGGTTGTCACGGCAAGTCATAATCCGTCCGAGTGGAATGGAATGAAATGCATCTCGGCGGTACATGATGACGGGACAGAGGCATCTGCTCCGCCGGTTGACAAGGCAAGTGAGATTGTTCGGCGCTATTACGAGTCTGATTATGATCTTGCAATTATTCCATTTTCAGACAAATCATGGTCAAACCATCCGGCAAATCCAACACGGGCAGGAATTCGTGTTTCTGGTTTATCTGAACCAAATTCAAATGCGACATTCAATCATGCGAGGGGGGTGCGGAATGCGATTGCCGTAAATGGTCTAAATCACCGTTCACTCGATAAGGATATACATGACTGCGATCCATGCTTTAGAGCCGTTGTTGATTCAGTCAATGCATCAGGGAGCGAAGGTGCTCGCTTGTTATTTGAAGAATTGAATATTTCTTCAGTTCCGCTTTACGGCGACGGTTCCGGCATCTTTCCCCACACGCCCGAGCCCACCAAAGAGAATCTTTCCGGTGAGGGTGGGTTGTGTGATGCTGTGCCTGGGTTGAAGGCGGATGTTGGGTTTGCGCAGGATCCGGATGGGGATCGGCTGGCGATTGTTGATGAGAACGGGGCGTACATCGGTGAGGAGTACACCTTTGTGTTGTGCGCGGTTTCTATATTGGAGGCGATGAAGGAACAAAAGAGCCGCGGGCGTGAGCACGCGGAAGATGATGCGAAGACCCCTCTCCCCATCCTTTTCTTGGAGATGAAGAGGGAGAATGATTTGAAGACCCCCTCCGCCTCGCTTTGCTCGGCACCTCCCCCGTCGGGGACGGGGGAGGGGAAAACGGAGGTTGTGCTTTGTACGAATCTTTCGACTTCGCGGATGATTGATGATGTTGCTGCGATGTATGGCGCGCGGGTGGTGCGGACGGCGGTTGGTGAGGCGAATGTTGTTGAGGCGATGAAGAAGCTGATGCGTGAGGGCAAGGATGTTGTGCTCGGCGGCGAGGGCAACGGCGGGGTGATCTGGCCCAAGGTGACCTATGTGCGCGATTCGCTGGGGTCGATGGCGTTGGTGTTGTCGCTCATGGCACGGACGGGTAAGACGGTGAGTGAGTTGGTGGCGGATGTGCCGAGTTATGCGATTGTCAAAAGGAAGCAGCCTTTGGCGAAGAAGGAGGATGCCGAGCCGGCGATTGCGAGGGTCGCCGATCGGTACGCGGACGAGCGGGTGGATTTGCAGGATGGGGTGCGGGTGGACTTTGATGCGGACAAGGCCTGGGTGCATGTCCGGGCGAGCAACACGGAGCCGATTTTGCGGCTGATCGCCGAGGCCCCGACGAAAGAGCGTGCCGAGGCTGTGCTTGATGAGGTGCAGAAGCTGGTCGATGCGGGGTGAGAATGGTGGGGGGCGGCTGGGTTGCTATAGTGGTGGCGTATGGATGARCAGCAGTATGAAGTCGGTGATCGGGTCCGGGTGACGCAGCAGATTCCGCGCCAGAGCGGGTCGCAGGTCTCGACGACCGAGGGGGTTGTGTTGTCGTTTGGGCAGAGCAAGACGGGGTCTTGGTATGCTCATTCCAAGGACCACAAGCTGTGGCTCGAGCGGATCGAGRTTSAGAAAGAYGAYGGCGAGAAGGTGACGCTGAATCTGGATCAGTACTCGCGGATYGATGTGCTSTCGGCGTAGATTGAAATCNAATRTTGTYAATGTRCCACGGCTGTGTCAGCCGTGGTTTTTTTGTGCGCTGCGTAAGACGCGGCTGGCACAGCCGTGGCACGGGTTTGGTGTTTTGTGTCGGTAGTTGTTGGTTTTGTGCGCACAGATTTTGGGCGTTGCGGGGTCAGTTTTAGATTTTTTGAAAATATTATTATCCGTTGCTGCTGCATTGGTTGCGCGGAATGTGTCTCTGCGCATTGTCGTGTTTGTGCGCACAGAAGTGTTCGGGGCCTGTGTTTATAGAGGGCGTGTGTTCTTTGAAGCCCTGAGTGAATGAGGAGGTTTCAGATGGCAAGTGTGGGTGGCAGGTTGGACGGGGAAGCTAGGCCGGGGGCGGCGGTGGGGCTGGATCCGGCGCTTGTGGATCACTTGATCCGCGAGCAATCTACGAACGCAGTGGAGCTTGAGAGGCTCTGGGCGTACTACCGGAATCCTGTTGTCCACACGCCGGGCGTTGGCTCGGATGGTTTGGTACGCACGGTTCGCCGGCTCGCGCAGGAGGTTGGTCTTCCTGGGCGGGTGACGGGTGTGCGCGGTGGCTCGGGTGTGCTGGGTGATGATCGTTCATCGGATCGACGTGAAGTAGTCATCGAGAACGACATCGCCTGGCGCATCCACGCCATGATTGATTTTTTGTTTGGGAAGCAGCCAACGCTTGTGAGCACAGCTTCGACGGAGGCGATGCGCGACCTGATCGATGAGCTTGTCGAGGCGGCTTGGAAGTCGTCGGGCGGGCTTGAGTTGATGCAGGACATRGCGYTGATCGGGCATGTGTACGGGCATGTYGATYTGCTGTTGCGGGTTGATGAGGAGGCGCTTGCGGCGTTTGGTCGGCGGGCRTCGAAGYTGCGGGCGAGYGRTGCATCGCACCATGTGATGCGCGGCTTGATGCGTCAGGCTGGGCGTGCGTTTCGGATCGAGCCGGTGACACCCGGGCGCGGGATCGCGGTGAGTGATCCGTCGGACTACCGCTCGCTTGCGGGGTATGTGGTTCACTACGAACGGCAGGTCAACGAGATCGAGCGGGTTGGGCTTGTGCGCAAGCTTGCGGGCAAAGGGCGCGGCGAGTGGGGCCAGCGGCGGCGGACGGAGACATACACGGAGGKCTTTGGGCCGGGTGGGCGCGAGCTTTGGATCGGTGGCGAGTTGGTCGAGCGGGATGATGGGGGCGTGCTTGCGGGGATGATTCCTGTTGTGCATGTTCAGAACTTGTCTCAGCCGTTGCGGTACGAGGGTATCGGCGAGGTTGAGCCTTTGATGCCTTTGCAGGATGAGCTCAATACGAGGTTGAGTGATCGCGCAAGTCGGGTGACTTTGCAGAGTTTCAAAATGTATCTGGCCAAGGGGATCGACGGGTTTGATCGTGTGCCGGTGGTGCCCGGGACGGTGTGGTCGACGGACAATCCGGACGCGAGTATCGAGGCGTTTGGCGGGGATGCGTCGAGCCCGAGTGAAGACAAGCATATCGGTGAGATTCGCCAGGCGCTCGACAAGGTGAGCGGTGTGCCGCCGGTGGCGAGCGGTGTGATCGATGCGAAGGTTGGGAATCTGACGAGCGCCAATGCGCTTCGGATCACGATGGTGAATCTGATTAGCCGGACGAACCGCAAGCGTGTGACATATGGGCGTGGCGTGATTTCGATCAGCGAGATGGTGCTGGCGGCGGCGGGCGATGTGGGGCTTGTTGAGACGCGGCTTGGTGATCGTGAGATCAAGGTTGAATGGCCCGATCCGCTTCCGATTGGTGATGAGGAGATCGCGGCATCGGCGCGTGCTCGTAGGGATCTTGGTGTGCCGGATGATCGGATCGCTGAGCACTTTGGGATCGTGCCGACGGATTTGGTTCCGATTGGCTCAAAAACAGAAGAACCAACACAGGAGAATGTGTGATGC
>NVSP01000141.1 GCA_002732755.1 Phycisphaera sp. | reverse complement strand
TGTTCCTCGGCATCGCCTTCGTGGAGGCCCTGGCCCTCATCGCACGATGCGGCTGCGGTGGCGAAGATCGATCCGATGCAGCACCTTGACAGCTTTCGCCCGATCCCGATGCTGGTGCTGCACTCTGAGGCGGATGAGGTTGTGCCCTTTGCCGGGATGCAGGGATTTCTTGATGCGCTCCGGGAACACTATGTTGGGCAAGATGCAGATCCTGATCTGATTGAACTGACGGCTTGGCCCACGACCGGCGCGCAGTCGGAGCACGCGGGGTTTGGGAAGATGGCAGCGATCGCCAAGACACTGCAGGTCGAGTTCTTGCAGCGGCATCTTGTGAACCCCTGATACACCACACCCAACTGATCGGTATGCTCGAAGCACATGTCAGCGATGAAGAAGCTCAACCCGTACGCCGGCTTGCCCAACCCAAAGGAGGTTTGGGCGTGGGGTATGTACGACTTTGCGAACCAGTCGTTCACGCTTTTGATTAATACGCTGCTGTTTGCGATCTACTTCAAAGATGTTGTGGTCGCGGATTCGCAGAACGGCGACCGGCTTTGGTCGATTCTTTTTTCTTCGAGCATGCTGCTGGTTGTGATCGCTTCGCCGATCATCGGGGCGATCGCGGATGCGCGGTGCTGGCGCAAAGAGATCTTGATGCTCACGGGCATCGGGTGTGTGCTGATGACATGCGGGCTTGGGTTTCTCCAGCCGAGCATGATTCTGTTGGCGACGGTGCTCTATATCCCGGCCAACTTCTGCTACCAGATCGGTGAGAACGCGCTGGCATCGTTTCTGACAGATGTAGCCAACAGCCGGAACACTGGCAGGGTGAGCGCGATCGGMTGGACGATGGGCTACACGGGGGCGATCCTCATTCTGATTCTTGTCTTTGCAGCGATGCTGATCTTTGACATGAAGTCGCCCGAGTCGTGGAGGCCGTTCTTCTTCTTTGCGGGAGCGTGGTTTCTTCTTGGCATGATCCCGGCTGCCCTGATCCTCAAGGAACACAAGCGGRCGATTATTCGCCACCACGACAATGTGATCGCCGATGCGTTTATCCGTATGCGTGAAACGGTWGTGCAAGCAACGAACTATCGCCARCTCATGCTCTTTCTGATCGCGTTYTTCGTCTATGCGATCGGGATTCAGACAGTGATCGCCTTTGCCGCGATTCTKGCCAARGAGTTCGGGTTCAAGGAAGAGCAGTTGCTCATCTTTGTAGCGCAGATCACGATCACCGCGGGAATCGCGGCTGCGGTGACGAGCAAGTTCCAGGACAAGATCGGCGCGAAACGRACGATCCAGATTTATCTTGTGATCTGGGTACTGAGCACCGCGATGCTTGCGATCTTGAGCGGCGTGCCGAGCCTGCCAAGATGGTTGTTCTGGGTGATCGGCAATGGGATCGGGTTTGGGCTTGGCGGGACGGGCACCGCGAGCCGGGCGATGGTCGCTCGGCTGACGCCAAGGCACAAGGGCGCCGAGTTCTTTGGGCTTTGGGGCGTGTCGTATAAATTGGCGGCAGTTGGTGTGGTCGGGTTCGGCTTCGTCAAGGCGGGGCTWGGGAACACATGGGCGCTGGTCATGTTGCTCGGGTTCTTTGCTGTAGGATTTGTGCTGCTCTTGCCGGTCAATGAGCTTGCGGGTGTTCGCGCTGCCCAGCGTGCGACGCGGGACCACTGCCGGAACAACCCAGAAGCAGACTAAGGTTCCCTATGACAACGACAGAATCAACCAAAGACTTTGCAAACCAGCCCGATGCGACGGGGCACTTTGGCCAGTTTGGCGGGGTGTATGTGCCGGAGACATTGACGGCTGCGCTTCGTGAGCTTTCCGAGGTGTACAAACAGGCGAAACAGGATGAGTCGTTCTGGGCTGAGCTAGGTGAACTGAACCGGACATTTGTTGGCCGGGAGACGCCGTTGTATCGGGCGGCGAGATTGACCGAACTTGCTCGAACGCAGGCGGGCGGCGGCAAGGGCGCAACGATCTGGCTCAAGCGCGAAGACTTGGCGCACACGGGCGCGCATAAAATCAACAACACACTCGGCCAGGGTCTGTTGACGCTGCGGATGGGCAAAAAACGGGTCATTGCTGAGACCGGGGCCGGCCAGCACGGCGTCGCGACCGCAACGGCGGCGGCGCACCTCGGGCTTGAGTGCGAGGTCTACATGGGTTCAGAAGACATCCGTAGACAGAACCTCAATGTCATCCGAATGCGGGCGCTTGGGGCGAAGGTTGTGCCGGTGGATTCGGGTTCGCGGACGCTCAAGGACGCGACGAACGAGGCGAWGCGTGACTGGATGGGTTCGGTCGATTCGACACACTACATTCTCGGCTCGGTTGTTGGGCCCCACCCATTCCCGATGATCGTGCGCGACTTCCAGGCCGTCATCGGAGAAGAATGCAAACGCCAATGTCAAGACGCCTTTGGCGGGTTGCCCGACGAGATCGTCGCGTGCGTCGGTGGCGGCTCCAACGCTGCGGGGATCTTCTTTGCGTTTATCGATGACGATGTCGCAATGACGGGCGTCGAGGCGGGCGGTYGGTCAAACGAGCAGGGCGACCACGCTGCACCCTTGGGCTTTGGGCAGCCGGGGATTTTGCATGGCTCGCTCAGTTATGTCTTGCAGGACAAGCACGGCCAGACCGCCGATGTGCATTCGTGCTCGGCTGGGCTGGACTATCCGGGTGTCGGCCCGGAGCACGCGCACTGGCATGAGTCTGAGCGTGTGCGGTACTGCTCGGTCGGCGATCGGCAGGCGCTCGATGCGTACCAGTTGCTGGCCAAGACCGAGGGCATCATCCCAGCGCTCGAAACATCGCACGCGATCGCGGAAGGGTTTGTGCGAGCGCAGCAGTTGCCGAGTTCGGCAAACCTTGTGATCAATTGCTCGGGTCGCGGCGACAAGGATGTCATGGAAGCGGATCGGCTGATCAACGAATAGCACTGACCCCAAGACAGGTCAGTGGCACGGAACACTTCCTCAGAGTCGGCGTGATCGGCGTGCAAAGAGGCCCATGTTTTGCAGGGCGTTGCGGACGGCGTGGACGCGGAGGTAGGTGCGCAGGCGAAGCAAGCCACGATCTTCAGGCTCGATGGCTAGGCCCTGCTTGACCCAATAGCGTGAGCGGTTGATCTCGCCCCGGCGAAGGTGCGCGACAGCGAGGTTGTGCATCGGGGCGACATAGCTCGACCGCAGACGGAGGGCGCGTCTGGATGATGAAACACCCTCGGCGACCATGCCAAGGCCAAAGAGCGCAACGCTGAGGCGGTGATGGCTTGCGGCATCGCAGGGCTTGCGTTCGATGAGGCGTTCTGCAGCTTTCTTGGCTTCACCGAGCAGGCCCGCGTCGAGGAGTTGGCCGAAGAGTTCTTCGATCTCGTCGGTTTCGTAGGGCTTTGGCTCGCGGTCAAAGGCTGCAAACTCTTCGCGTAGGAGGACCGAGGCGCGTTCATGGTCGCCTTTGTTTCGGTCTTCGAGCAGGACCGCKGNCNSASTTTNKYSGCKCGYSMYRYCGTMMYTAKCKKCGANKCRWRTSANNWCATYGMMGTGCCTGCGCGCGAGGTCGCGCAGGCCGGTGAGCAGGGCGAGTTCGCCGAGGCTCATGTGCGCTTCGGTGTGGTCAGGTTCGAGTTCGAGTGCTCGGCGGAGTTTTTCGCCGGCTTCGGTGAGCCGGTTCATGTCGATGAGCAGGCGGCCGAGGTCCACGATTGATTCGATATCACCCGGGCTTTGTCGGAGTTCGCGGAGGTAGAGTTGGCGGGCGCGTTCGAGCCTGCCGGTTTCGCTGTAGGCGCGTGCAAGGCGTGCGTGGACGCGCGGGAGACCTGGGTCCAGCCGGGCTGCTTCACGCAAGCACCAGACGGCGCGATCGAATTCTTTGCGGTCGAGCAATGATTCTGCGAGCGCGGCGTGTGCGCCGGGGTGGTTTGGGTTGAGCTGGATAGCCATGTAGAAGTGAAGCTCGGCGTCGTCGTGCTTTTCGAGGAGCGCAAACGCATCGATCAGGTGGACATGGGCATCGACACTGGCGGGCGAGAGTTCGAGTGCTCGCTCGAGCCACTGGATCGATTCTTTGGCGCGATCGAGGTCGATCAGTGTTGCGCCGAGGATGAGCGCCGCCTGGGGGTCGGATTCTTCTGAGAGTTCGAAGGCGGCGCGGAAGGCTTTGACTGCATCATCGAGCCTGCCCGCGGCTTCTTGCGTGAGCCCCAGGTTGAATTGCCACTCGGCTTGGTAGGGGTTGACGGCGAGCGCTTGGCGCAGGGCAGCCTCGGCCTCGTCCCAGCGACCGGCTTCGTAGAGCTCGTGAGCCCGTTCGACCTGTTCTTCAGCATTGTGCCAGTCGTTCATCGGTGGTCCGTTGTCCCCTAGAGGGGTGCAACCCTAATATTTGGGCCATCCCCGAACTCCGGTCAGGGACGAGGCCACTTCTGTAGAATAGTATCGACATAGAGGGGCCGTTCACCCGWAGAGTACAGAAATCCTGTCTCTTACATCACCTGTGAGAAATTGCGTTGAGTCCAACCACCCACATTCTGCGAACCAGCCGGTCCTTGGTGGCCCTGACGGCGAGTCTGCTGATGTGGTCTGCGGGCTCAGTTCTAGGCCAGCAGGGCGAGCCGTTGGATGTGCTTTTGACACCCACTGCGGGCGAGGCCAGTCGGCTTGATGCGGCCTCGGCGATGCTTCGGGATGAGATTTCCGGACGCGAGATGCGAAAGCTGCTCAAGATTCTGGAACCGACAACGGATGACCCTGTCGCTCAGCGGCTGTTGCTTCTGGCGATCGAGGCGCGCCCGATGGCTCCGATCGAGCTCGAAGAGGCTCTGATTGAGCTGGTGGCTCGGGGTGAGCCGCAGATCCGCCCGCAGGCATTATCGGCTCTTGCTTCGATCGGGACATGGGAAGCGGCGCGGGTTCTTGTCAATCACTCGGCTCCATTCCAGGCAACGGAAATCTCGCGGGCATCGGTCGCGGCTCTCATCAAGATGACCGGCAGGAGCGATCTTGAAGATGACAACGACGCGTGGCGGCTCTGGCTTCAAGAGCATCATGACCTCAAGACCATCGAATGGCAGCAGGTCTTGGTGCGGGGGCTGACGCACCGCGTTGGGCATCTTGACACAAGCGAACGCGATGCGACGACACAGGCGGTCGATGGTTTTCGCRGGCTGTACATGGTCGCGCCGTATCAGGACAAAAGCCCGCTGCTTGCGGAACTCTTGCTTGTTGATGGCGAACTGCGTGATCTCGCGGTTGAACTGATATACCGCGAGCTCGCGCAGGGAACACAGCTCGATGGTGTGGTTGGCGGTTCTGCGATCGAGCTCTTGACACACACGGACCCCGGCGTGCGTTCAGAGGCAGCCAAGCTGATTCAGACGCTGTCGCCAAGGGAAGCGGGGATTCCGATTACCGAGGCTCNKRKGCSKSRGSSKYCGCSMRSKRSKSSKGCYTCSWKWCYKMYRKSRGCSYSSCGWWSGCSCKGSGKKGMGRKRRYYWYKCCGGCRMYYYSKYGGCKCGMGWKKSSYRYSSSGMSRSGSKRYKCGTCGTCGAAGCTTTTGCTGGCGCTCGATGATGAGGGTTTGCTGACTTCGCCTGCGGACCGCAGGCGGGTTGCTTCGGCGCTTCGCGCTGCCGGACCCAACAGGCTGACGCCCGACGGTGTCAAGCTGATTGTCCGCATGGGAACCGACGATGACCGCGAGGCGGTCTCGGTGCTTCTGAATGAGGGAAGCAAACGGGATCTTCAGATCGCGGCGGCTTCTGAGCTTTCAAGGCGGCCTGAGTACTACGACCGGATCATCGCAGCGGCTGAGCGGGACCCGGGGCTATACCAGTCGGCGGTGACGGCTGCGATCAGTCACAGGCGGAACACGGACGGGTACGCGATTGTCCGCAGGCTTGCGCCGACACAGAGTCAGCGTGAGGTCGGGACACTTGCAATGGCGCGGGCGCTTGAGCCAAAGTATGTGCTCGAAGCGGCGCGGATTCACGAGACAGACCCGGAGCTTCGGATCAAGATGCTGTCAACGATGAGCCGGGTTGCGACAACACCCGCCGAGCAGCGGGATATCGACCAGTCACTGATCTTGCTGGCGRAGACATATCTTGAATTGTCAAGGCCAGCCGACGCGCTGGGTTCGCTGCAAGCGGTCTCGGGCACGCCGACGGATGATGATGCATCGAAGATCGCTCTCAACAGCGCGATCGCATACCTCTGGCTCAACAGGATTGATGAGGCGATCGATGCGGGCGCTTCACCCGATGCGTGGATCACTGCGCTGGATCGCATCGGTGCAGAACCACACGCCGAGGCAGTCGCCAAGGTTGCACTGGAACGCTTTGGGAATGTGCTCAGTACGAGCGAGCAGCAGATGCTCAACTCGATCATCACGGTGACTGAGGTGGAGACGCCTTCGCCGGTGCCAGTAGAGGGCGGCGGGTAAGCGATTCAATCTGAATCAAAGCCGTGCCACTGACTTGTCTTCAAGTCAGTGCTCTTGCACAACACACCTGCCCATAGAAAGAAACACTAACCTGAAGACGGGTCRGTGGCACGGGGTGTTCATGTGTAAAAAACACTACCCAGTGGGCAGATTTGTGTCGCTATCTTGCGTAACGGCTGCTTTTTTCTTGCGCCCAAAGCCGAACGCGGTGACGGGGCGGGTTTTGATTTCGGGCTGGGCCGATGGGGCGGTCTTTCTGCCGGGGACAGCTTTGCGCATGTCGCTTGCGGTATCAAAGCCGCTGGCGGGGTCGAGGYCCTCGGTAAAGAAGGTGTCCCACTGGGTGTCGAGCTTTGCCACGAGCCGTGAAGGCTTGATGTGGATCTCGTCGGCGGCCACGCCTGTAAGCAAGAGATAGGCGATCATGACGATCGAGCGGAGCTCTTCCTGTTTGAGGTCGTTTGCGTCGTGTTCGCCGCTGATGGCGGCCGTGACACCGTAAAGCTCGATGTCGAGCGAGCCGCTGCGGTCGACGAGAATCTCGTGCATCTTGATCGGGCCGTGAACGACACCTGATTGGTGCGCTTCCGCAACGGCTTCAAGAAGTTGGCTCAGAACACGCGAGACTTCGAGGGGCTGCATCTGGCCGCCTTGGACGGCGAGGAGATCGCTCATCAGCATCAGCCCGTCGTGGTTGCCGGTGTAGGGCGAGATGACCCATGCTTCGGTCGGCGTTGCCAGCGAGAACTGCTCGAYGCGGAGCGTGTGCGGAATGTTGAGTGCTGCGGCCCTCTCAACGGCTTCGAGGAAGCGGCGTCGTTCGGCGCGTGA
>NVSP01000140.1 GCA_002732755.1 Phycisphaera sp. | reverse complement strand
GTGTAGTGGGCGCCGACCTGCCTGCGGTCGCGCGGCTCCATGATGGACTGAAAGAGCGAGCCAAAAACAGCCGGGGAGATCGTGTCCCAATGGAACGCGCAGCACTCAAGAAGCCGCGTGCGCATCTCGGAGTTGAAGTTTGCAAACTCAAGCCTGCCGTTGTAGAGATCGCCGTTGACATAGGGCAGCTCGGCGAGGCGCTCATCAAGATTGGCCTGGCGATTGTCGGTCGGCGTGTCGAGTGTGGTAAACCATTGCGAGAGGTGGATGCCAAGATCCGAGCCGTCCTCGGCGGTGGTGTCACGGATGTACTGCTCAAAGGCCCGGGGCTGCTCAAAGACAAAGGTGTCCTCGGCGAACATGCAAAAGAGCAGGCGGACCATGAAGCGTTCGAGGTCCTGTGCTGGGTAGCCGCCGTCTTGCAGCGCATCGTGCAGCGCCGCGAGCATCTCGGCGGCCTTGATGTTGGCGGGGTCTTCAGGGTCAAGCACGCGTCGCTCGTAGCCGGCGATGAAACCGAAGGCGTGGATGTGCTCGTGCAGGTCGGCGACGGGGATGATCTGGGTCGTGCCTTCATCCAGATCGTGCAGCGCSRYKSWTKYMMARYMRSWMAYSCAGWTGKRCYKKSKCKMCKSKSYYKMGSSYSCCYMKYWSAYCASSYYCTSGACMWAKMYCWSSGCCTSSSKSYYSKCTTTGTCCAGCGGCTTGCCWCGSGACTTGTGCTCRGCGATCAGYGTGCCGGSCCAGAGCAGRTCGATCCGGTCGCTGSWGCCSGTGATSCCYTTGACCGGSGCYTCGAAGGCGGCGACRTGGCGGCGYTTCTTGCCGAAGACCTCGAAGAACTCGTTCCAGAAGGTCTGGGCGGMGGCGTTCTCTTTGGTCTCGTCTTTCCARTSGCGSCCAAAGGCGATGGCGCGCTGACGGATTTCATTCCAGCTCAGTGGCATACGCAGAGCGTAGCGGATNCGGTGCTGCGAGCAGGATAGTGGCGTTTTTGGCCCCCCCCTTCAGCGTCTCGCAGAGGCGAGAGAGGGTACGCCAGAATCCGTGCCGGGCGGCTATAGTTGATCGATGCTCGACATCCAGCAGTGGCGGCCTGCGCTGAGCCGCGGGAAGAGCAGAGCAAGCGCGGAGTGATTCCTGTATGACACACAGCGGCTTGCCAGTCATTATCCAAGGGGGCATGGGAGCGGGAGTCTCCGATTGGGTGCTTGCGCGTGCTGTCTCCAAAGCCGGTCACCTCGGTGTCGTGTCAGGAACGGCGCTCGACGCGATTTTGGCCAGACGCTTGCAAATCGGGGACATCGGCGGCCACATGCGCCGGGCATTGGGCAACTTCCCCATCCCCGATGTCGCCCAGCGGATCCTCGATCGCTACTTTGTCCCCGGGGGCAAACCAACGGACAAACCATTCAAGTCCAAGCCCATGCCCACCGAGAAGCCGTCGCAGCACCTCGAAGAACTGCTGGTCGCAGCCAACTTCGTCGAAGTGTTTCTCGCCAAAGAGGGGCACGACGGCCTGGTGGGGATCAACTTCCTCGAAAAAATCCAAACCCCAAATCTACCTTCCTTCTACGGCGCGATGCTTGCGGGTGTGTCCTTTGTCCTCATGGGCGCGGGCATCCCACGCGCTGTGCCAGGCATCCTCGACAAGCTCGCACAGGGACAACCCGTCGAACTCCGGCTCGATATCCAAGATGCCGAGCGCGGCGAAGAATTCGTGACTACATTTGATCCTGATTCATTCTGTGGCGGCAAAGCACAGAAACTTGATCGCCCCGACTTCCTAGCCATCGTCTCGTCTTCGACCCTTGCGACCATGCTCGCCCGCAAGGCCAGCGGCAAAGTCAACGGTTTCGTGGTCGAGGCCCCAACCGCCGGCGGGCACAACGCGCCGCCACGCGGCAAACTCCAACTCAGCGTCGAAGGCGAACCAATCTATGGTGACCGCGACGAAGCGGATCTCGAAGCAATCAATTCGCTCGGGCTCCCGTTCTGGCTTGCCGGCTCTGCCGCCGAACCAGAACGCGTCACAGCGGCCCTCGAGTTGGGCGCAGCCGGGGTCCAGGTCGGAACCGCATTTGCGTTCTGTGAGGAGTCAGGGCTGGGAACCGAAATCAAGGCACACACCCTGGCCATGAGCCAACAAGGTCGCGCCAAAGTCTTCACCGACCCGGTTGCCTCGCCGACGGGTTTCCCCTTCAAGGTCTTGCAAATGAAGGACACCCATTCCGATACCGAGACCTACGAGAACAGAACTCGCATCTGCGATCTGGGCTACCTGCGGCATGCGTACAAGAAACCAAACGGCAAGCTTGGCTGGCGTTGCCCATCCGAACCCATCAAAGACTACCTGCGCAAGGGCGGGAAGATCGAAGACACCAAGGGACGCAAGTGCGTCTGCAACGGCCTCATGGCCAACATCGACCTCGGGCAGATTCAGAAAGGAGACCAGCTCGAAAAACCGCTGATTACCTCCGGCGACGATGTCGCGCATGTCGCACGATTCCTCAAGCCCGGTGCCAGTACCTACAAAGCAATCGATGTCATCGAGTATCTGCTACCAGAAAATATGACAACGACCTTCGGTGACCCCGAAACCTGCGACGCTGTATCAAAAGATGCAACGACCTCGATCCCGCGTGGATAAAGCCGGACCGGACGCGATGGCTGTTGATTCAGACCTTGGCGCTGTCCCGGTTCCTTGCCTGCCGCTCGGTGCGTCTGCGTAATCCATCATCAAGCTGAATCTTGCGGAGCCGGATACTCGTTGGTGTCAGTTCGACTAGCTCATCCTCCTCGATATATTCGAGCGCTTCTTCGAGGCTTCGGCTACGCGGGGCCTTGAGTGTGACGGTCGCTTCTTTGGTCGCGGCYCGCATGTTGTCGAGTTTCTTCTGACGCACGATGTTGAGCGTGATGTCGTTTGGCCGGTTGTGTTCGCCGACGACCTGACCGCCGTAGATCGGGTCGCCCGGCCTGACAAAGAGCACGCCCCGGTCGTGCGCTAAGCCTACCGCGTGGGGCGTGACCTGCCCGCCCTCGGTTGCGATGATGACGCCCGCTGGCCGCTCGAACGATTCGGGTAAAACAGGCTCGTAGCCGCTGAGTGTGTGGTGGATGATCGCTTCGCCCTGTGTGGCGGTGAGCACCCGGCCCCGCAAACCGATGAGCGCCCGGCTCGTGATTTTGTACACAAGGTGCGTCATCGACGGGCCGCGCGGCTCGACATGCAAGRCCTCACCCTTGCGGGCACCGACGATCTCCATGACCGAGCCCATCTGGGCCGTCGGAACATCAATAACAAGCTCTTCGACCGGCTCGCACTTGATGCCGTCAATTGTTTTTTCAATAACGATCGGTTTTCCGACGGAAAGCTCAAAGCCTTCTCGCCGCATGTTTTCAAGCAGAATGCCAAGGTGCARSAGSCCGCGCCCCGAGACGATGAACTCGTCGGCAGAAGCGCCCGGCTCGACTCGCAAAGCAACATTGGACTGCAATTCCTTGGCGAGGCGGTCCTTGATCTGGCGGCTCGTGACAAACTCGCCCTCTTGACCTGCAAACGGCGAAGAGTTCACGCGGAACACCATCGTCAGCGTGGGTTCATCGATCTGCACCGGGGGCAGTGCCGCCGGTGCATTGACATCCGCGAGCGTGTCACCGATGTCAACCTCGTCAAGCCCGACAACCGCGCACAGGTCACCCGCCTCGATCTTTTCGACCTCAACCTTTCCAAGCCCCTCGAATCTGTGCAGAACCCCAACCTTGACGATCTTCTGTGTCGTCTTGCCGTTGATGTCGGGGCGCGTGATGCGCATGACCTGCTGGCCCTTGCGGATCGTGCCGTTGAAGACGCGGCCGATCCCGATCCGTCCGACATAGCCCGAGTAGTCGAGCGTCGTGACAAGCATCTGTAGCGGCGCGTTCACATCGCCAACTGGTGCGGGTATAGATTTCACAATAAGATCAAATACTGCTTTAAGATCGTCACGGCCGTGGTCGTCTTTGAGGGCGATGTCCATGTCGCTGGTGGCCCAGCCGTCGCGAGCCGAGCCGTAGACAACATCAAAGTCAAGCGTCTTGTCGTCGGCACCGAGTTCAATCAAGAGCGTGAGCATCTCATCGACCACCCGGTGCGGGTCGGCCTCGGCTCGGTCGCACTTGTTGACCATCACCACCGGCTTGAGACCAAGTTCAAGGGCCTTGCCTAGCACGAACCGTGTCTGAGGCATCGGCCCCTCAAAGGCATCGACCACGAGCATGCACCCGTCGGCCATCCGCAGCACGCGTTCGACCTCGCCGCCAAAGTCCGCGTGACCCGGCGTGTCGATGACATTGATCCGGTAGTCGTTGCCGTCGTCGGCTGTGTAGTTGACCGCGCAGTTCTTAGACAGGATCGTGATGCCCCGCTCGCGTTCGAGGGGGTCCGAGTCCATAATCAGCCCGTGCTGGCCGCCCTTGAGTTTGTCAAGCTCGGCGTCCCGGAACTGGCCCGATTGGCGCAGCAGTTGGTCGACAAGAGTGGTCTTGCCGTGGTCGACATGGGCGATAATTGCGACATTGCGGATGTGATTCATGCGGCGATTCGTATGCCGGAAAAACACCAAAGTCAGTCATCTGCGCCATTCATACGCAATTCGAACCCAATCTCCATCTTTCCCGGACGCAAACGCTCCGACCAGCGGATCAGTTCGATCCGATTAATGGGTTCGCCGATGGGGCTTTTGCTCTTGATTRCSARGTCAAYCATCGAGGCGAGCGGGCCGGGACGGGCAACCACCAGCGAGATATTCCGCCCGCCATCGTCGGCATCGGGCAGCTTGCTGGCCAGTGCCCGAAGCGCCACGCCCTCGTGGCCCGTCGTTGGACCAAGCCGAAATATCCACCAGCCGGAGCTTGGCTCGTTCTGCACCAGCCAAGAAAGAGTGGGGTCTTTGCCGAGTACGGGTTCGAGGAACTCATCAGCCAAGACACCATCAAGATTCACGGTCCGCGTCGCGTGGGACATAAAGCCCTGAAAATCCGGTGAAGCATCTGCCCGCCCGGTTAGGAACTCGGCAATTTTTTTCATCGTGGCGTCGGCGGTCGCGTCGGCCTTGGCCGTGCCGTCCGTTTCGATCGCTGCCATGACCGAGACACCTTTGCGTGCGGGCCGGATCGTGACCGCGCAGCGCTTGGTGGTGTGCTCGCTGAGCAATGCAACATGCTCGGGCTCGAGTTGCAAAATACTCCCGACCGGCGTGCTCATCAACTCCACAGGATCGACCTCATCGGTCAGCGCAAGCCAAGCGCCAGCCGAGATCGCATCGAGGTGGGAACCAGACCAGCCCGCGGTCTGCTGGGTCAGCTCTGAGTAGTTGACGATCGCTTGACCGTGCCAGCCCGCATCGGTTTGCAAGATATTGACAACTCCGACATCCTGCCCGTCGGCGCGAAACACACCCGCGATCTGAGGGGGCAATTTATTGTTCTGACCAACAAGATCCGCCCAGCGATTGGGTGTGCTCAGCCCCCGCACGAGCTTGCGAAACAGCTTGTTGCTGCCGCGAGGAGAGACAACAAAGAGCCGGGCRTTGSTSTTGYCSGCWGCGTTRCCGCGMGGRTGGACRAGMGAGATCCGGTATGTGCCGTCTTCGATCGCAAAGACTGTGTGGCCCGCTTCAAAATCTCGGCGTTTGGCGCCAAGCGCTTCGAGAACCGTGTACGCGAGTTTGATCGGCATGACCGTCGCGATCGCCCACTGGCCATCGCCGCCGATGGTCAGGCCGTCAGAAACAAAGATCGCGCGGCGACCAAAAAACTTGTCGAACGCTTCGTCCTCGTCGAGTTTGAGCTTGGCTGCAAGCCCAGACCATGCAACACTCAGCGGCCCGTCTTCTCGCGTAATGCCTAGGCCATCAAGCACGCTGGTCATCGCTTGGCCCGCGTCGCTCTGGCGCTGACGGGCAACGCCATCGATGATGAAGATCATGTTGGCTTCTGGCACGATCTCGGTGATACTTCCGATCGCCTCACGCGCCTGCGACTGGAATCCCCTCGCGTTGGCTACCGGCGCAGCAATCAGCACCAAGACAATCACAAGACTGCGAGCCAGTTTCAATGGTCCCGTGTGGAAAGCTGAATCGATCATTGCTTAATCAATGCGGGTTGATGGGGTCAGGGTGAGGCCTGACATTGACAATCTCGGGCAGCCSGATGACATCCGAGCTGTACCACGGCGGCATGATACCGCTGAACGAGCACCCACCAGTACCCTCAAGCCCGATCTGCTCGATACTCTGCTGGACACTCGAGGGCCAGCGTGTGACAAGGCACGGCGCAGTGTTTGTGCCGAGCACGATGGATCGGCCAGCCGAGATCGCAAGACCATCGGTAAACACAATGATGTGCCGACTCGATGTGTTGTTTGCCTCGGCAATCGGGCTGCTCGGGTACTGCATCGTCAAGCCAACGGACAAAAACGCAGCCGGTTGGGCGGCAGAATCCCGGACCGAGTCCCGCGTTGAAACAAAGTAGGCAGAACGGGTAGGGCTTGGAGCCGCGGTGCGAGTTGCCGACCGATGGCGTTCTTTGTACGCCGTCAGTTGTGCGAGGGCTTCACTCCGCCATGRCGATGCGGTTTCAAGCTGGCCCCGGCTCTCGCTCTGGGCGATGTCGACCATCGACGAGACAACACCCGGGCCGTCGGCTCCGGGGAGCAGCCCCGCGCGGACCGCAATCGCACCTGTTGCAAAGAGCCCAAGCGCCATGCCGATGATCGACATCCTGATCCAGCGGACCTGCTTGCGCTGGGCAGCACCAAGAAACGGGCGGGCCGCGTTGACCTGACCGAGCACCATGTCCTCAAACGAAGCATCGTCGGCGCGCGGCGTGATGTTCTCACCGAGCACAGCCTCAAGAGCTTCCGGCGAGATCGACTGGGCATCGCGTCGGCCAATACGGAACCGGCGGTGCTTCACGACCAGACCTCGTTCACCCGGGAGTGGTGCGTCGCGTGCTCGACAAGAATCTTGCGGAGCTTCTGCCTGCTGCGGTGCAGGTGGCTCTTGACCGTGCCCTCGGGCATGTCCATGTGCGTTGCGATCGTCGAGATCGACCAATCGAGCTGATGGAACAGCACCACAATCTCGCGCTGTACCTCGCCCAGTCCCATGAGCGCTTCTTGTAGCGCATCCTTGACATGCCCCGCGATCTCGCCCGCGGCTGTCTTGACGACCGGGCCGGTGTCCTTGCTCTGGCGCCACCCCAGCACCTCGGTGTTGAACACCGGGCAGTGTTTCTGGCGGGCGT